>JAGXLQ010000017.1 GCA_018334595.1 Candidatus Bipolaricaulota bacterium
TATCCTTAAACTCCCTCTTTAAGGCCAGCTTGCTTCCCGGGTCAAATACACGCCCTGCCGTCATGGCCAGAACTGACTGTCTTTCTGCCTCGGTTAAACTACTCAGTACTTTATCCATCCCCGCATGTCTCCAAGCCCGGTAGAAACTTAACAGTCCCGCTCCCCGCAGGGTATCACCTGTGTCTAACTTCACGTCCTCGGAGGTGACCTTCTCTCCTTTTTTCAGTGACTCATCGATTGCCTCGATTACGTGGTCTGGTAGTTTGGTGATATTCATCAGTAGCTTGCGTCTGGATTGTTGTTTTTCTTTGTCCCAGTAGGCCTCGGCGATGTGGTACTGGTCGTATTTTTTGTCTCCCCGTTTGAACCAGGAGTGTTTGACGAACATGGTGGATGGTTACCTCCCTAAGGTTTAATTTGGTTCCGTTGAGGCGGTAATACTACATTTAGTACCCTCTATGCAAGGGATAATATAGGATATGATGAGGCTAGTAGAATAGTCAAAAAAAGACACCTAACCCTCTAGGGGACTACAATAGCTGTGAGGTGAGGGGTGAAGATGAGATAGGGGAACTGGAAGACTTTGACCATTACTTGTGGGTTTTGAATCATGGAACTTCGTTCCCTGACTAGAGTACGACATCTGTAATATGGTTGAGAGCTTCAGGGATCTAAGTAGTTACCGTTTATGTTCGGCCCTGTAAGGTCGATATATTTATCACGATCCTTATCATCTTCATGTTGTTCAATTTTCAAGAGGCTTACGTCCAGATCAGAAAGTACGAGCTAATCGTCCGTTAAGCCGAAGAATGCTCGGTAACCTCGATAACATGCTGTTGAGGCGGTATCTGGTTCAAGACTAAATATCGAAGGCATTCAGAACATGAAATTCCTAAATGTCTTTTCAGTTTATTTCTCCGGAGGATCGAAGTCAAAGGCCACTGAATACGTGGATGATACAGGACCACAGGATATACCTGTAGTAGTTACGGTAAGACAAAGAACACTATCCTTGTCAATTGTATTGACTAATTTTTCTGGTGGATCCTCTATTTCAGAATGCTCTAGTTCATCAATTTTATCTCCATATTCATTATTGATCCTTTCGGGAACCTGGGAGAATTCACCAACCTCATATACGTACGAAAATAGTAAATGCTCACAGGGGATATCCAATGTACCAGTTATTTCAGACCCACAAACTGGACAATGTATCTCTGGTGGCAGACCACGGTAATCAAGTTCGCATACGGTACTCATCAAATGCCTCCTTAAAAATAGTGTAGACTTTTATGGGTAAAAGTCTCAAACAAGTAGCTAGAAATAGGGGGATAGGCGGTTCGCCACTCGAAGCTAGTTTGTAATGTATGTAAGAATTTAGCATTACAAAAAGGACTTACGGCAGATTTTCCCTTATTAATTCTCCCAACTTCTTTACCCCTTCCTCGATTTGCTCCTTTTCGACGAAGGTAAAATTAAGCCTTAACGTGTTTTTTCGAGGCTTTGTCCCATAAAAGATGGAACCCGGAACGTATGCAACACCTTTGTCCAAAGCTCCCTGAAACATCTCATCCGTATCAATAATATCCGGTAACGTCAGCCAGATAAACATCCCGCCTTCCGGAGTCGTCCACTCGACACTATTGGGTAAAAACTCTTCCAGGGATTCAAGCATCTGATCCCTCTTGGCTCTGTAGAGATCTATTATCTTTCCTATTTGCCTATCCACTATTCCTTTTTCCAGATACCTGTATGTCAAATGCTGAGAAAAGACGTTTGTGCATAGATCAACCGGCTGTTTGGCGAGCTGTAACTTGTCGATAAACTCTTCTCGGGCGACTATCCAGCCAACCCGTAATCCAGGAGCAAGAAGTTTCGATATCGTACCCACATATATCGTCCTGCTTTGATCGTCCAAACTAAATATCGGGGGGACACTGTTTTCGGAATACCTCAACTGGTGGTACGGGTCATCCTCGACAATGAGAAAATCGTGCTCAGTAGCAAATTCAATTAATTTTTCTCTCTTTTCCCTGCTGGTTGTAATGCCCGAGGGGTTCTGAAAGGTCGGAACAAAGTAAGCCAACCCCGGATTTCCGCCGGACTCTAGGTAACTCTGTAGCTCTTCTACGGAATATCCATCTTCCTTCAGATTAATATCTCTGACATCCGCGTCAATTTCTTTTAAGATCTGGAGCATGGAAGCGTAGGTAGGGGCTTCTACTAGTATCTGATCGTCTCTTTGAATAAATACCTTCCCTATGAGGTAAAGCGCCTGCTGCGCACCGGACGTTACCAGGACGTTACCGCCGCTAACGGAGGTATCAAAGTTCCGGTTTAACCTTTCCGCTATTTTATTTCTGAGTTTTTTTACTCCTGTGGTAGTCCCGTACTGTAAAGCCTCGGCTCCGTTTTCTTCTAACAAATCGTCGCTTAGCTCGGAAACTACCTCTATTGGAAAAGAATTCGGACTGGGCATACCTCCGGCCAGAGAAATTATGTCAGTTCTCTCAGATATAATTTTGCTTATTTCCCTTATCTTCGAACTTTCCATGTTTCTGGCCTTCTTGGAATAATATTTATCGAATTTCATCTCTAGACCTCCCTCGGCGATAACCTAATTGTGCATTTTTCATTATACCAATGACCGGATAAAGCTGGTTTTCCGGACACAGGTATTAAGTTGATAAAAAAAACATCAACTAATTTCTCTAATTATTTAAACTTTCAGAACCTGCGTATAGTAATATTCCGGGGCAACAACCTCTATAACAGGCTCCTGCCCCGGAAGCGGCAAAAGCGATTAAGCCAACTTCATGTGCCTGAAGTCCGCAATGCTAGTTCGAACTCTCCATACGTCTTTTACTCGCCTGTTGTGTCCCCCGTATCTCGCCTGGTGGACAGGGATCAACCCGGGTCCATCTTCTCTTAGTATTTCTTGAATTGCGTCAAAGTGCTTCTGTCTCTCTTTCTCCCCGACAGTTGTAGAAGCCGCGTGGATATGTTCATCCAGTTCCGAATTTTTGTAGTGGCCCTCGTTCCATGGTCCATCACTGGTGTAAGCAAGCTTCAGCACGTCGAGAACGTTTTCACGGTGAGCCCAGGGGGTGCACGTGAGGTTAGCCTTTAGCCAGTATTTTGAATAGTAAACATCACTGGTCGACCCCTGAAGTTTAATATTTATCCCCGCAGGTCTTGCCATTCTCTGAAGGTTAAGGGCAACAGCAGGAGCAGGATCCACGTTGTTAGTGTAATAAAGAGTTACGTCCAGACCGTTTCCGTAACCGGCTTCTGACAACAATTCCTTCGCCTCTTGAACATTTCGCTTCCTTGTTCCCAGATCTTTGTGCCATTCGTAAACTGGCGCAACCGGATGGTCATGGCCTATCTCACCGTATCCATAAAGAGCGGAGTCAAGCATGCTTTTTCTGTCAACACAGTATTTCATAGCCTTCCTGACCCGCGGATCGTCAAACGGAGGTTTATCTGTCCTCATACTGACTGGTGCCTGCATACCGCCTGTAGCCATGTCGGCTGAAACTTGAGAGCTGTTTTTTAACCTTTTGAATTGCTGACTGTTAACAAACGACACTACATCGACGTCCCCGCTAATAAGCATCAGTACCTGGGTTTCAATTTCCGGCACCACGGTGAAACGAAGTTCATCCATTTTCGGCAATCCCGTCCGGAAATAATCGGTGTTCTTTTCCATTATTAGCTTTTCTCCCGGTACGTACTTTTTTATCTTAAATGCCCCAGTACCGGTCGGTTTATTCTTCCCCTCACCCGAGTAATCGAAGTCGTGGGCGACAACAGCAGTATTGTAATCAAAGAACTCAAGCGGGAAGCTTGGTCCCGGTTTCTTGAGATGAAACCGGACGGTATATTTGTCCACCTCTTCGATCTCTTCAACGTTTGAAAACAGCGTCTTCGCAGGCGAACCAACGTCGGGATTCAGTATCCGTCTGAACGTATAAGCTACGTCCTTGGAGGTTAGCTCAGTTCCGTGATGGAATTTAACTCCCTCATGGACTTTAAACGTCCATTTCTTTTTATCAGCGGAAGACGTGTAGTTCTCCACCAGAGAGGGTTCACGTTTCTGTTCGGGACCTTTCAGTCGGAACATATAATCACAGTAAGAACCACATATATCAGCGCCCGGAGAGTCGTAAATTAGACCGGGGATTATATTTGACGTTGGGCGAATTGCAATATTTGCAACCTTTGCCTGACTGCCAAAACTAGAAAAACCAAAGACGCTGGACAGTGCTCCTACCGCACCAATCACCGCACTATTTTTTAGGAATTTTCTTCTTGTAATTTTGTCTTCAGTCATACATACCTCCTATTTTACTAAGTAGTAGTGAAAACATCGCCAACCGATCTAGTTGTCTAAGATTTCTCTACATACTTCTCACCTCCGGTAAATTACTTACCCCAGAACAGGCTCTACTTCACTTAATTCGTCTCTTGTTATATGGCAGTGAATTTTGTGCTCCCCTTCTCCCCTCGCAGGTGGTGATTCCGACTCACACACTTCTCCTATCTTTCTAGGACATCTCGTGTGGAATACACAGCCGCTCGGTGGGTCCACCGCAGAAGGTACGGAACCCTTGAGCCTTATCCGCTTGCGACTCAAACCCGGATCAGGTACTGGAATTGCAGATAATAGAGCTTCCGTATAGGGGTGATAAGGGGGAGAGAATATTTCCCCGGTCCTCCCGTATTCTACCAGGTGACCCAGGTACATAACGGCAATATAGTCACTAATATGACGGACTACACTCAAGTCGTGAGAAATAAACAGATAGCTAGTCCCCGAACCCTCCTGAAGTTCAAGAAGGAGATTTAATATAGTTGCCTGGACCGAGACGTCCAAACTGGAAGTCGGTTCATCGTGTAAAACCAGCGCAGGATTTGTGGCGAACGCCCTAGCTGTAGCTACGCGCTGTTTCTGTCCACCCGATAGCTGATCAGGGAACCTATCAGCAAGCGAGGGGTCAAGTCCGACCGACCGCAGAAGCCGGGCAGTTTTTTTCGGTATTTCAGACCTTGCGAAATCGCCGTGAAGTGCAAGCGGACGAGCAATAGCTTGACCAACTGTACGTTTGGGGTTCAGAGTTGATCTTGGATCCTGGAAAACTATCTGAATCCGCTTGAGCGTCTTCGGGGACCTCCTGGAAATGGGTGCGGTGATATCTTTTCCGGCAAAGTCGATTTCACCCTCAGTTGCTCGGGAAAGACCAATTATAGTGCGGGCAAGCGTTGTTTTCCCGCATCCCGATTCGCCAACTACTCCCAAGGTTTTGCTTCGTTCAAGATCGAGGTTAACCCCATCTACAGCTCTTACCGGGTCGCTATCGGCCCAGGGAAACCAGCCACTACCTCCTCCAAAATACTTTTTCAGGTCTTTGACGGCAAGTATAGAGTCCTCTCTTTTTAACTCGGGCGGCTCATCCCCTATCGGTTCCTTGCCGGTATCTTTTGATTCCGAGACAGTTTCCACTTTCCCCTCAATCGGCGCAATGAAACAGCGTGCGCTGTGAGACTCCGACTTGTCGTCAAGAGAGGGCTCCGATTTGAAACATTCTTCACCGCGGTAAGGGCAGCGGGTACTAAAGTTGCACCCCCTGGGTAGATCAGTAAGATCAACCATTGACCCGGGAACTTCCTGGAGAGAGCCTTTACTTCCTTCCGGATCGGGAATGGAGCGAAGCAGTAACTTCGTATAAGGGTGGTATTGTTCTTCAAATAACTCCTCAATACTGCCCCTTTCGACCACCTGACCGGCGTACATTACCTCTACAGCGTCCCCTATCCTGGCAATCACACCCAGATCGTGGGTTATATAAAGGAAAGCCGAGTTCAACTCTTCCGTTAACTCCTCTACTATATCCAAAATTCGAGCTTCCGTGGTTACGTCGAGGTTCGTTGTCGGCTCGTCCATCACGAGTAATTCCGGCTCACCTATCAACCCAGCAGCTATTCCGACTCTCTGTCGCATCCCTCCAGAAAGTTCATGGGGGTAGCGGTCGACGATGTCTTCCGGATCCCTTATATGCACGCGATCCAGAAGGTCAATCGCTTTCTGGATGGCCTCGTCTCTTGACGCAAGCCCGTGAGCAGTGGCAACCTCCGCTATCTGATCTCCAACAGGCAGTGACGGATTCAACGACGCTGTCGGGTCCTGGTAAATCATCCCAAGGTGTCGACCCCAAATATCTTCCATTTCCGCTTCCGTTTTTTTTCGGAGATCCTCGCCCTTAAACAGTATCCGGCCACCGGTTATTTTCCCATTTTTGTCCAAATATCGCATAATGGCGAAGGCCAGCGTACTTTTGCCACAGCCGGATTCTCCGACTAGACCTCTAACTTCACCCGAATTCACTTCAAGACTTACGCCGTTTATCGCGTTGACTTCAGCTCGGTCAGTGCTATAGATTACCTCCAGATCTTCTATCTTAAGCAATGGTTCTGTCATTATTGCTTACCCCCTGTAACTTCTTCCAGGCCTTCGGCCAGGAAGTTAGCACCCAGTACCATAGAAGCTATTGCCAGAGCGGGAAAGATAGCCAGCCAGGGTGCAATCTGCAAGTAACTTCGAGACTCGCTTATCATTAGACCCCAGTCCGGTGTCGGTGGCTGAACTCCTAGACCGAGAAAACCAAGGGATGCGCTAAGAAATATCGAATAGGCAAATCTAATAGCCCCTTCAACCCCCAGCGTATCGAGAATGTTCGGTAAAATTTCCGCACCCATTATGTATAGGTCGGACTCTCCTCGGACCCTTGCCGCCTCAACAAATTCCTGGTTTTTTACCTGCAAAGTAGCGGAGCGAGCAACTCGACCTATCCGGGGGATGTGGGCAATTCCGATAACTAT
Organism: Candidatus Bipolaricaulota bacterium; assembly: GCA_018334595.1. Classification (GTDB taxonomy): domain Bacteria; phylum Bipolaricaulota; class Bipolaricaulia; order M55B111; family M55B111; genus M55B111. The sequence continues at coordinate 6,883 of JAGXLQ010000017.1, forward strand.
AATTACGTTTATCGTCCCCGGTCCCAAGACCCCCAAAACGAACATGGCAATCAATAGTGCGGGAAAGGACATCAGAATATCCATCAGCCTACCGAGGATTTCCTCGGTCCAGCCCCCGAAATAGGCGGCCGAAAGCCCTAACGCAGTACCACCAACCAGTCCCAGGAACGTCGCCGATAGCGCGAGAGCGAACGCAGTCCGACTCCCCGCAATGATTCGTGTGAACAAATCTCGACCCCAGCGATCAGTACCAAACGGATGTTGTGGCGAGGGTGGAGCAAATTTTTCCTGAGAGAACTGTGTCGCGCCATAAGGGGTGATGTAAGGCGCCAGTATGGTAATCAGAATCCAGAAAACTATAATGATTAACCCTGCAAGTCCCAGCGGCTTTTCCCTGAGTTTTAATACGTGCGAGAATCCGTTCTTTATTCTGTCCAGAAGGCCAGGTGAAAGGTCAAGATTGCTTTTTTCCATTACTCTTCACCTCTGCTGTAACGTATACGGGGATCCAGAAGCGTATAAAGGATGTCAGTTCCGAAATTTACCGTAATGTAAGCCACAACGACGAAAAGCAGACCCGCCTCCATCACCGGTATATCTCGGTGTTTGATTGCATCGAGTACAAGTCTGGCTACACCTGGGTAGCCAAAGGTTGCCTCGACCACAACTGCTCCTCCGAGTAGCCAGCCAAGGTTAATAGCAATTACCGTGATAGCTGGAAGTAAGGCATTTCGCAGTACGTGTTTGGTTAGAACCTTTCGACGCCCCAGGCCTTTCAGGGTTGCTGCCCTTGTGTAATCGGACCGGAGAACTTTCACCATACTTGCCCTTATATGCCTTGTAATATAACCAAGCATGACCCCGGAAAGGGCAAGGATCGGCATTATAAGTCTTGGTAATTGCTGGAATATGCCCCTGGAGAGTTCAAGAGAACTCGAAGCGGGCAACCAGCCCAGCTGGACTGAAAATATCAGTATCAGTGCCAAACCGGTTATAAACGAAGGGAAGGAAATCAACCCGAGGGTGGTAACCGAAATCGTCCGATCGAGCCAGCTCCCCGGACGCAACCCTGCAGCTATACCTAGCAGAAAGGAAATAGGAACTATAAATATCATGGCCCCGGCGGCCAGCACGAGCGAGTTCCGGGCCCGCCTGACCAGAAGCGGCCCCACCTCGACACCGGTTTTACTCAAAGAAGTCCCGAGATCCCCCCTTATGACACCTGATAGCCAATCAAAGTAACGAATATGCAAAGGTTTGTTTAGACCCAGTTTAGATCTTAAAGCGGTAAGAGATTCTTCCGTAGCGTACTGACCAAGGATCATTTGAGCCACGTCTCCGGGAAGAGCCTCTGCGATCAGAAAAATCAAAATTGAAGCAACCAAAATACTGGTTAAAGCCTGCAAGAACCTGCTCGCGGTAAAAGAAATCATGACTTTTCACCCAATTTTGAGAACAACGCTCCGAGAAAAGCCAGCCAGGAGCCGACAAACTCGACCGCAATGAATTTAATCCCGGCCATGTTAAAATCTATTCGTGGACCGGTCGACGATTTCATTAATTCTGTTCACCTTGCTCTGATCCATCTCCGTCGGTTCGTATTTTTCTAAGATATCCTGAGCCTTATCTCTGGCTCTTTCCGTCAGGGACTTTTCACCGTCTTCGCTCCAGCTTTCGTAGGTCTGACGGTCAATTAAATCCGGCATTCGGAGCTCCCTAAAATTTTCCATGGTATGGGGATCGGTAAGATAGTTGCCACCCGGCCCAACTCGTTCTACCGCTTCCAAAGCCAGCTGGTCTTCCTCTACTCGAATTCCTTCGTTGATATCACGAATCTGACCTGCAATTTCGTCCCCAATTACTACCATTTCCATCGAACTGACTTTGCCGGATTCCAGATAGCCAACATCGTGAATAAGATCAGCCTCCGAGGTTCCCATAAATGAAAACCAGAGAGTCGATTCGAGTGCAGCCTGGGCATCCGGTATCTTGGAATCACTGCATCCTGTCTTTTGGAAAACGGGCATATCGAGGTATTTACAAACCTCAATCATGGCACTATCCAGAAGAAGTCCAGGCGTTGCCCCGTAGGAGAGAACTGTCGATTTCATATCCAGAGGTCCCCCACCACCGCCCATTATTACAGGGGCTCCGGGATTTTTCTGCTGAGATATCACAACGCCTGCAAGTTCCTCAGCCAGACATACCGAAGCAGCCCCGGGAATCGTTGTTGGTACAGTCGCCCCCATCATAGCTCCCGAGATAAATATCGCCGGGATTTCGTACTCGGCGGAAAGCAATAGCCTCTCCAGGGCGTCTTCAGTTGCCGTTAGCGGGCTAGTTGGTTCCGTATACTGAATGAAGAATGGCTTACGAGTCAGTTCCTCGTACCCCCCCGCAGCAACCGATGCCATTTCGATCAGAGTTTCTGTATTTTTGTGATCCGCAGAAGTGAATACGATAGGCTTTCTGCCACTCTCCAGCATCAACTGAAATTGATAGATATCTACTGCATCGGTCGGAATGTCCTTAGGCAGTGCCATGCTCATCCTGAAATCGATATTGGGAAGTGCTTCAACAAGCAGGCTGAAGTTCTCCACGTCCTCAAGCTTCGAAGGCCGCTTCGCGCCTGTAAACGGATCGTGAACGTAGGGATTGTCAGAGCCGGTTCCGTAAAAGTTATCCTCGCCACCTAGCGTCATCGCCAGATCTCCGTCTCGATCATAAATGTTCACGTATTCAGGAGAACTGCCCAACGCCTCTTCCAGAATGTAGGGTTTAAAGAAAGCCCTGTTTCCTTCAAATTTGGCTCCGGCTTCTCGCAGAAGATTTCGGGCTTCTTCATGGTTTATTTCGACCCCAACACGTTCCAGGATAAGTAGCGCTGAATGGTATATTTTTTCCTTATCCGCCTCGTTCAATAACATTTATTCTTCCTCCTTTGAGTAATGGAAATATCGTTTTATTGACGTTTTAAACCCATCATCTTCCTTCCAGTAAGGTCGTTAGCTCCTTTACGGAAGACAGCCGGTCAAGGTTTTCTACTCTCTCTACGATCTCTTCAGCTCTAGCTTTTTTCAGTAGGTCCTCTACGAGCCAGAAAAACTTCTTTTCGAGCTTTCGATTCGTCCATTCATCTTTGCTCCCGAGATCAATAGAAGTTATCCCGGATTCTACTCTTCTTCCTCCCTCCAGCTGCATTTCAACTGAGCCAACCCACCGACCGACCCTATCCTCGCCCCTGTCCGTCGTATTAGCGAGGTCGTTCAACTTCTTTGATTCGAGTACTTCGATTTTGTCGACCAATTCCCCGACATGCTCGTCCTCAAGGGCGGACTTAACCATCTGATCTGGCCCAACTTCGCCGTAAACCAGCAGAACGGCCAGCGGCCAGGCAACGCTAAACTGCGCTTCCTCTTCACTCGAGGGTTCAGTTATGTGGAGGCAGGCAGTTTCGTGAAACCCTTTCACCCATATTTTTTCTATCTCCCGGAAGTCCAGATCATGGTCTCTCTGGAGCTGTTTTGCCGCCTTCATAGCCGGGTGTCCCCACCCGCAAGAGGCATATTCCTTATAAGTAACGCCGTTATCCTCGATCATTACGTAATGGCTGCCCAGATCATCGATCCAGCCTCTATACTGCGAGGAGTAAAGGATGCTCGGAGTCCCGGTGAAACCTTCCTCGGCAAGCTGGCAGGAAATAATTCCAGTCATAGGTCCCCAGCCCATTCCATGCTTTACCATGGCCGGGCTTTCTACGGCTTCGGTCATTGGCAGATTCGGGGCGTTGTACTCGGCTATTCCCAGCGCGTTACTTATTTCGTCCGCCCCCAACCCGTAAAGGTTCGCGGCAATAGCCGAACAGGTAACAGAACCCCACGAGCCACATGCCTGATAGGTATCGTGAGAATCGTGCCAGCATCGTCCCGCCCGGGAGGCAATTTCGTAACCTACGACAATTGCAACAAGGGCTTCTTCCCCCGTTTTATCAAGTTTTTCGGAAATGGCCAGAGCGGTAGGAATTATCTGAGCTCCCGGATGACCCCGGGTGTACTTCGCTCCGTCATCTATATCCAGAGCGTTGGCTATGTACCCATTTGCAAAGGCAGCACCGATATCTCCAGCGCGACCCCCTAGAAAGACGGTTGAACATTCTCCGGGCCAGATTTTTTCTGCCACCGTGCTGACGACATCGCTGATCTCCGTCTGCGTTCCGGCCAGACCCGCTCCCAGAGCATCGAGGAGACACATTTTTGCCTGCCATCGAGCCCGCTCGGGGATATCTTCCCAGGAAAGGTTTTTGATAAACCCAGTTACCCGGTCAAACTGGTCATCGTCTCTGGACGTCATGAAGTAACTCCCGGTGATATTGGAGGTTTATAAAAAGGCGGGCGGACAAATTCTTAGACCCAGCTGTGCAATACTTCTCCGCCCGTAATCGAGCACCCATTCTCGAAGTAGTAGGCACCAATAACTTCGTCCGGCTGCAGATTGGGGTACTCCTCGATCTCGGAAGGGTATAATTCGATATCTCCCTTACCGCTCCATACCTTCCCGTGTCTTGCGTTTTCTGCATTGATTTTGACCAGCTCGCATACGGAAGGTTCCGCCCCCTTTTCTATGCTTGGGAAGTAGCGAATATTAAACAGCGGTTTGGACGTTGGAGCAGGCAGATCCTCGTAGGGGATTTCTTCCTCTATTTCCATCTCTCCTTCCATCAACCTTTCGCCGTGGGCCGTGGTATAACCTTTTAATTTTTCCCCAGGTCCTAGGGAGGGCATTTCTGGATTCATCGGATTATAATCGGTTTTATGTGTTGTACCGATTTTCTTGGGGAAGCCGAGGAACATACCCCGGGCCATCGTAAAGTCGTTATCGACCCAGGTGTGGATGCAAGTCTTACCATGTTCTCCCCTGTAGGAGCTGCTGACCCAGACAACCGTTTCAGTATACCAGGTCCTTTCGGGGTTGATAATCGGCATATCGGTCTGGTTATCCCAGAGCGACCACCATTTGCTGAAAGAGACTATTACCCTATCGGGGTATTCTCCTGGTTCAAGCGGGTCCGGTAAATACCTGGCAATAACCTTAGGATCAGTTTTATAGACGATGTTAAAGTTTTCAGTGCCGAAGTGCCAGGGTAAATCTCCCACTACTGCGGAAGTTCCTTCGGGAGTTGGGTAGGAAAAACCTTCCATATCGTTAATTTTCGTCATAGAGTGCTAAATACCTCCATTATTCTGTATTGTCGAAAACAATAATTTGGAAAATCAAAAACAGTTTTTAGTAAGCTTAATAAATGGATATTGAGTCAATTTTTGGCCTTTAGATGAGTGTTCATTTATGAACCCTCATCCGTTTCTTCCTGCAGGTGATCCAGGTACCGCTTTTTCATGCACTCCAGGTGTTCCAAAATTGCGGATTCAGCCTCTTTTGGATCCCTTGACTTTATTCCTTCGACGAGTTCTCTGTGTATCTCGTAATCTTTCTGAGGCGGAATGTTCGTCCCTTCGATCTTTTCGGCAATAATGGGGCTGAGTTGCTCGAGCAGTCCGACTAAAATCTGGTTGTCCGTGGCATTGGCGATTGCGAAGTGTAAGTCCGTGGTTAGGTTGGTTATATTGTCCCTTCCCTCGTCCAGTGCTTCCCTGAGATCGGCCAGAGAAGACTCTATTCGTTCTACGTCTTCCTCCGAAGCCCTTTCGGCAGCTATCATAAAAATTGACCTTTCCACGATCTTTCTCGACTCCATCAGGTCGAAGAAAGAGTCGTCGTCCATTATTCTCGACAGGAACTCATTAGAATAGAGCGGTATCCTGTGATACTGGCGGACGAAATATCCCTTGCCCGGCCTGGACTCAAGAACGCCAATAGCTACCAGGGCGTGTAATGCTTCCCTTATCGTGGAACGGCCGAATTCGAGGTACTCCATAAGCTCTTTCTCGGAAGGAATCTTCTCGCCGGCAGAAAATCCTTCCTCTTCCATGAGGTGAATTACCCCCTCCATCACCTGTTGAGCAGAGTTTTTAGTGTTAATTTCTTCAAATAACATTTTTACCACTTCGATAGTCGTGTTTGGTATTTAGGAACTTTAACGGTTAATATATGTCTGATCAGTCAGACTTATCAGACAAGTCATATCGGCACTATTATATATAAGGGTGAATTCATTGTCAAGGTAAGCGACATCCAGATCCGAAAGAGTTCTTTTTAGGTCGAACTAGATTATAACCCTTCCAAATTACTCCGCTCTTATCCCATGCAGACGGGTATTCGGTCGAGTTTATGATCCTGACTAAGGTTAACCGGAACTTATTTACTTAAGACAAGATTGAGACGACCCTTTATCAGTCTAGATGGAAGTTGGCTAATGATTTTCACCCTTGCCGTCAGCTTCATAGCTTTGGCATCTCCTTACTTCAGTAAATTACTTCTGGACAAAGGAGTTAAAGCTAACAATATCAGTCGCATGCTTTACTATGGCGGCCTATCGGTAGGTTCCTACTTGCTTGTTAAGATATTTTGCTTTGGTGGACACAGGCAGTTATGCTCAAACTAGCAATATGGTTGCCGTACAAGTCAAGCAAAAAGCCTTGTAAGCGGTTGTGTCGGGGATTTGGGTTTAATGATATTTGTGGTCCAAAAGTGGTCCACAAACTTCTTCTATATATTAATGATCTAAACCAATTTATTAAATCGTAATTCCGCCTGAGCCCAGCGGCCTTGGGCTGCACGCGGGCGATTTATAATCTTCACGGATACAAGAAAGTAAGTGACATTGGGTGTCCTGCTTGTTGGTACGAAAAGCGGTTAAAAGGCTAATAGCGCTTCTTTAGGAATAAAAAACGTCAAACAGTTCCCCATTGCTTTTCTCTGGATGCCCAAGACTTCCCCACATAGCAGCTTGAAGGGTGGGTGAGGCAAAGCAGTACTCCTTCAAGCAGAATTGATACGGATTC
>JAGXLQ010000160.1 GCA_018334595.1 Candidatus Bipolaricaulota bacterium
CCAGGCGAAGAAGCCCGGTGCTACGTCGCGTCCGAAGTAGACCTCTACCAGGTCTCCGTGGAACCGACCGCTTCTGGCGTCGACCTGAACCGCGTAAAGCCTCCTCGGTTGATCTCCCCCTCCGACGAGTCTGCGGACGTCGCTGACGGGCCCATCCGCGCCGACTACGTACCTGGGCTCCATCAGGGACAATTCACCGGTTGCCAGGTTCTTGAGTCGGGCAGTTTTTTTATCGAGGTCGACCAGGTTGAGTCCCGCTTCCACCCTTACACCCTTATCCATCGCCCGTCCGAGCAAGACCTCGTTGAGTCGTCCTCTGTCCAGGACAATCGCCCGGGGGTTTCTGGCGGCCAACTTGTACGAGGTGCCGTCGGGCAAGTGAATTATCGCTCCCCTGATTTCTCCGACAAACGCGGACTCCGGGGAACCGAGCCTTCTCCACGTCTCCATGCTTACGAGGCCTCCGCAGGTGGAGGAGGTAGAAAGGTCCTTTTTCTTGTCTACGAGCAGGGTGTCTACACCTCTTTCCGCCGCGGCACGGGCGGTTATCGCCCCCGCAGGGCCGCCTCCTACAACCAATAGGTCGGGCCGTTTGTCCATTATTTCTCTACCACCTTGTAAGAAAGTTTACCCTGAGTTCGAACTCGTCCACCGGAGTTGTCACCTCCAGACCGTAGTAGATGTCGGAGTCGTAGTCCAGCTTAAATCCATAACGGGAGGGTTCTTTAAAGCTCCCGACGAAGCCGGCACCCAGCGGGTCGAGGTTAATATAAGCGAGGAGCTTTTCCACCCGGAGGTTGTTTATGATAGCCGATAGCCTGTTACCCTTCCAGCTTACCTCCTCGACGAGCCGGAGGTAGTTGTGCCTCTCTTCCAGGTTGAACAGCAGGCCTTGAGACCACTTTACCCCAATTTCATCGGGAAAGAGTCTCTCTCCACCGGAAAGGAGGATGTGGTTGGACAACGATCGGGCGGGGTAGCTACCGCTGATGAGTTCCTGCCAGTTCGAGTAATCTATCCGCGGGTACCATCTGCGGTGTAGAGACGGGGCTGTGGTCCCTAACCGCAAACCGAGGCTCAGGTCTATATTCCCGATCGAGAAGGAACCCTCGCCGACCGCTCCGTAGTCGTTTAGGTTTGCCCAGAGAGTTGAGTCGACGGAGATGAGGTATCCGCCAATCTGATAGTCAAAGTATTCCAGGCTCACCCCGCCGAAGGTATGCTCCGGGATGAGTCCACGTGATACCGAGTACCCTCCAAAGAAGAACGGGCTGAGCTTCCACTTGTCGAGGCCGACCTCCAGGTCCTTAATGGAAAGGCCAAGGCCAAGCGAGCCGCCCTCGAACCTGGATGCCCCTAGCCCAAAAGCCTCCAGCTCGAGGGTCCCGAAGAGGTTTCCGTTGTCATAACCTAACGAAAGGAAAGTATCCGCCCGGGGGGACGGGGAGACGAGGAATATGGCCCCGGCAATTATCGCGAACACAAACGACGCCCTTGCCAGTTTACGCTTTACGCCTATTTTCTTTGGACTTCTCTGACCTTTCATTGGTTCCATCGCTTCGTCGGTCCTTGTAAATCCCGCGAAAGTTCGGGGTTAGCTTTCGGATTCTTTTCCCCTCTGAAACAGGAGGTTCATTATCCCGTATCTTGCCAGAAGGGCCAGACCCACCCCAACGAAGAAGAACTCGACGACCTTTATCGAGAAGGAATAGGCAACTGCTTCGCTCCCCTTAATTCCGAACAGGGCGAATATCCCGATTAACCCACCTTCCGAGATCCCTATACCGCCGGGCGTTATCCAGAACAAGGACGACAGGATCGATATCAATGCGAATAGCATGGTCAGTTCGATGATGGAGAAGAGCCTACCCTGCGTGTAGTAAAAGTAAATCTGTGGCCGCATGAGCATAAAGATCGTCGCTACGAGGTCAAAGAGAAAGGCAATGAAAGTATGCTTGATGTGCTGCCCGAACGCCATATTTATTTCCTGTTCCAGGTGCTTTACGATCGATTCTGCCTTTTCTATCCATTCCGTCCAGGGGAGATGCCTCTTCAGGAAGGCGATGAACCTGGTGAATAGAAAGAGCTTCTTGTAGAAGTTCACTATCAGGGTGACCAGCAAAGCGACGAACAGCAGGGATATGAGTATAAGGTACAGGAGGGTGTCCTTGGGTATTTTGCTGAACAAGCCAAATAACGCGCCCATGACTATTGCCGCCACCAGGGCCGTCATCATCGATATCCTTTCGGCAACTATCGTGGCAAATATCCTGCTGTAGGACGAGTCACTTTCTCGCTCGATTACGAGGGCCCGCACCGGCTCGCCCCCAAAGTGCATCGACGGCGTGAGGTAACTCACGGCAAAGCTGCCGATCCTGGCCCAGAAGCTCAGGGTGATTGGTGCCTTGACCCCGTAACCCCTCATAATTACTATCCAGGCTATGGTCCAGAAGGTAAACATGCCCAGGATTGAAAGGATGATGACTCCGAACCCATCCCACCCCAGAGTGATTACCTGATTGATAACGTTCCCGGGGCCAATGTACCAGAGTATGCCCCCTAATATAACCAACCCAACGATAACGGAAACTATCGTCGTAGTTTTCCGACTGAAATGCAAAAAGACCTCCCTGACGGCTAAACTCTATTCAGTTGTACAAGACTAACGGATAGTTTATACTTTAGCAATATATGTTTAGACGGGGACAAGAGGTACTCCGAGCGACGAATTTATCGGGTGCGAACTTGGGCGGGATTCTCCAGACGAGTAGTAATTGATAAGCCCAGCTTTCAATTGGAACCATCTTTTAATTCTCCACCACTAACGTGGCCTCCCCGATTAACCCTTCGGCCGAGGAAAAGAACGTTCGAGTTGAGTGCTGGGCCCGAAAACTGGGGGTAGGTCTTATTCACCACCCTCCCGGTGGCCTTCGTAAGACCTACCGAGATAACCTTGGGGTATTACTTTTGAGTCCTACAAGGGCGACGGTTTAGGGGTAATTCCTTAACATGTGATCAACCAACTAGGGGTGAACTATGCCGGAAGATTTCGACTTTGAGCCAAGAGGCAACAGGAGAAGTACCGATTGGGACAGGTGGAAGGACAACCTAAAGCGGTTCGGCGGCAAAACTAGCTGGGTGATAATTGCATTGATTGTCGTTATATATCTGGTTCAGGGAATATATCAGGTAGGGCCCTCCGAGGTCGGCCTGGTCAAACGGTTTGGCAAGTATGTAAAGACGACCGGACCGGGATTACATTACCACCTTCCGCCCCCGATTGAGGGCATACAGAAGGTAGATATTACATCTGTAAGAAAGGTAGAGATCGGTTACGAGACGATTTCCCCGCCACCCAATCCCCGTTACAGGATAGATAGGGAGGAGGCACTTATGCTTACGGGAGACGACAACATCGTCCACCTAGAACTCGCCATCCAGTACACCATAATGGACCCGGAAAAGCTGGCCTTCAACGTCGTCGACCCAGAGGAGCTGGTTAAAGAAGCAGGGGAGGCGATTATCCGCGAGGAGGTAGTTAAGCGGGGAGTTGAGGAGATCCTTACCAGGCAGAGGGCCGAGATCGCGATCGACACCCTAGAGGACCTTCAGGAGCTGTTGAAGCGCTATAATACGGGGATAAAGATCGAGGCGATCAAGATACAGGACGCGAAGCCACCGGAACCCGTCGTGCCCGCGTTTGACGACGTTACCAGCGCTAAAGAGGATAAACAGACCAAAATCAACGAAGCGCAGGCCTATAGCAACGACGTCG
>JAGXLQ010000161.1 GCA_018334595.1 Candidatus Bipolaricaulota bacterium
GCAGCGTCAGTCGGAGACGACCTACTCCGAAGTTTTCAAACGAGACGTTAACCAACAATATCGACAGGACCGAGAGAAAGATGCCCGCCCCCTGTATCGCCGTTGGTATTTCGTTCCAGATGACGATGGAGAAGCTCATGGGAACCAGTATCCCTATTTTGGCAAACGCCCCGGCAAGGCCGGCACCGTTCTCGTTTATCCCCTTCTGATAGAAGATAAAGGAGAGGAAGAAAAACAGACCGGCGGGTATCCCCACCACAGCACCCCAGGTAAGGCTCGTCCTCTCCAGGAAAAGGCTTCCGGCCGGCGGGAATAGGGCAGCTACGTCCCCCCAGCCCACGGGGAAAGAAACGAAGGGTAGTTCTAGGTTGCTACTTAAAATTATGATCAGGCTGACAAGCGAAGCGGCAGAGTAGTTCGCGCTAGTTACTACGTAGCGGTTGAAACCCCGGTTCTCGCTGAACTTAAATATCAAGGCGATGGAAGCGCTAAACAGTATGGCGAAGGACAGATAAATCAAGCTCTTTCTCCCGGTAAAAGAACAACTTCGTCGGACCTGTAAAAACCACTCGTTTTTATCATAATTAGTACTGGAAGTTTAATCGTGGTTAATTATAATTCAACAAACAATCTACCCGCCTGTAACTTAATTCGTGGGTAAATCTAACAGAGTTACGGATATGACTCAACCGATGTGCCGTGTCGTAAACAGCTTCGGACGAACTAAGGTCAAATCTACATATACCTTCTGGCTCTCTAGAAGCAGTATCGTTCCTTCCGGAGGAAAAGCTTGACCGACAAGAACCTTGAGCGTTATTTTAAGGAAGTCAAGGAAGACATACTCACCCGGGCAGAAGAGGTAGAGCTTGCAAAGAGAATTGAAGACGGGGATACGGAAGCAAAAAAGGAGCTCGCCCGCCACAACCTCAGGCTAGTCATCAGCATCGCAAAAAAATACCGCAATTACGGCCTACCGTTCCTCGACCTCATTCAGGAGGGGAACCTCGGCTTGATGAGGGCGATAGAGAAGTTCGAATACAAGAAGGGCTACAAGTTCAGTACCTACGCAACCTGGTGGATCAGGCAGAGAATATTCCGGGCGATTAACAACCAGTCACGGACCATCAGGATTCCCGCCCACATGAGCGAGTTGATCAGGGAGATCTACAAAATAGAACAAAAGCACATCGAGGAGAACGGGACCGAACCCTTTTTGGAGGAGATCGCGGAGAAGCTGGACGTAGCCGAAGAAAAGGTCCTGAAAGCAAAGAAGTCAGCTCACAAGACGACCTCCCTGGACAAGCCACTGGGGGACAACCCCAACGGGGGAAACGTCCTCAGCGATATCCTGGCTGACGAAAACGCCCCACGCCCGGACGAGGAGACGCTTCACAACCTTATCAGCGACCGCCTAGACGAAGTCCTGGACGAAACGTTGACTGACAGGGAAAAGAGGATTCTCCAACTCCGTTACGGGCTAAAGGACTACCACCCACGGACTCTCGACGAGGTGGGCAAGGTCTTTGACATCAGCAGAGAACGCGTCCGACAGATACAGAAACGGGCGATACAGAAACTTCAGAACCCCGAGATCCGCCGCAAACTCAAAGGTAACCTCTGACCCGGCCAAAAGATTCAAAGTCTTCCTCGATTAACCTTGCAAAAAATATTCATTATGATAAACTTATGAAAATCAACTTAGAATAAAAGATGAACAAGTTTAAAGATAAAATAACGACAAGAAGAGACGAGCTGGGGTCTCGTTTAATTTTTGCCCTCGACCTCTCCCGCCCAATCTATTCATTGCCTCAAGAATCTCGAAACGCCGAGCAGGAAAAGCTCTACGACGAAGCCTATTCGACCCTAACTGAAGTATCACCGCACATTGCTGCCGTCAAGATAAACTATCCTCTCTTGCTGTCGCTCGGCCCCGAGCTGACTACCAGGTTGCTAGAACAAGTTGACGTGCTGGCGATCGCGGACTTAAAGGTCGCCGACATCGACAACACCTGTAAGTGGATTGGCAAGCAGTCCATGGAAATGGGTTTCGACGCGATAATCGCTCACGCCTTCGTCGGTTACGACAAGGGCCTGTCCGGACTGTTTTCCGAGGTCGGAAAAGTTGATGGGGGGATAATATTGGTCGTCAACATGTCTCATCCGGGAAGCTCCAAGTTTATCACGCCCAACGCCAAGGGGCTAGCAACCTTTGCCAGGGAGCACGGTGCGGACGGAGTAATCGCTCCGGCCACCCGGCCCGATGAGGTGGGACAGGCCAGGGACTGGATCGGTCCCGACGTCTTACTCCTTACCCCCGGGATTGGTGCCCAGGGCGGTAAACCGGGAGACGCCGTCGCTGCCGGCGGAGACTACGAGATAGTTGGCAGGGCGATCTATCAGGCCGAGGACCCAGCGGAGTCAGCGGAAAATATCAAGAACCAGATAAACAAGAGTGGAACGTCTTAATGAAGAACCGAATAGAGGCCCTGGAGAGAAGCAGCAGAGTTCTCGCTCCTATTCTCTGGGAAAGTAATTGCCTCGACTTCGGTCACTTCACCTTAACCTCCGGAAAAACCAGCCCTTATTACGTAGACCTGAGGCTCCTTCCCTCACACCCAAAGTTGTTCGATACAGCCACAGATATGGCGACCGGCCTTCTCGAAGAGGTGGACCTGGAATTTGACCGGGTCTGTGCCGTACCTACGGGAGGGTTACCGCTAGGTACCTTGTTGGCACACAAGTGCGAAAGCCCGCTGACCTACGTCAGAAAGAAGGGCAAGGAACACGGCGAAGAACAACAGATCGAAGGCGAACTCGATCCGGGGGACAGGGTCCTCGTCGTCGACGACCTGATTACGACAGGTGGGAGCATCCTCACCGCCATCGACGCCCTACGTTCAGCGGGAGCCGAGGTAAACGACTGTATCGTTCTGCTCGATAGGACCCAGGGTGGAAAGGAGAACCTGGCCAGAGAGGACGTAAAGCTGTATAAGGTTGCAAACATAGGTCCGCTCGTCGAGGAGTTGTTCAACCTCAACAAGATATCCTCCTCGATGAGGGACGAGGTAAAGAACTACTTACAAGAGAGGTGACCCAAGTTGCCCAATCCCTTCGCAGGTGAGAGCTTCATCTCAATCAGAGACAAGACGAGGGATCAGCTCGAATCCATCATGGACGTGGCCGAGCTGATGGAAAAGTATCGGCACAAGGGGACTGACACGGCAAAAGGCCTGTTAATGGGTACTCTGTTCTTCGAGCCCAGCACGAGAACGAGGCTCAGTTTTCAGGCCGCGATGAAGAGGTTGGGTGGAGATACGATAGGTTTTCCCTCGACAGAGGGTACCAGCGTGCAAAAGGGTGAAACTCTGGCGGACACGGTGCGAACGGTCAGTCAATACGTGAACATAATCGTCCTGCGCCATCCCTCGGAGGGATCAGCAAAGCTAGCCGCTTCCTTACTGGATATCCCAGTTATTAACGGCGGTGACGGCAGCGCCAACCACCCGACACAGACCCTGCTTGACCTCTACACGATAAGGAAGGAACTGGGGAGCATAGACGGTCACACCATCGCGCTGGCGGGAGACCTCCGCTACAGCAGGACGACGAGATCTCTTTCCCAGGCCCTATGCCACTACGACGTGAAGTTGATCCTTAACTCCCCCGAACAGCTCAAGATGAAAAAGGACCTCCTCTACGAGCTGGAGGAGAGGGGCATAAGCCCCGTGGTTACCAGCAACCTCGAGAAATC
>JAGXLQ010000162.1 GCA_018334595.1 Candidatus Bipolaricaulota bacterium
AAAGAGGCCTCAACACCCGATTTTTCCCCCAGGTAAGCAACAAGGGAATAGGAGGATATGCAAAGTATCTCGAAGAAGACAAACAGGTTAAAGACGTCGCCCGTTAGGACAATTCCCGTCGCACCTACCAGAAGGAGGAGGAATAACGTGTAATACCTGGCCGTCGGGCCTTCTTTGATGTAGTCAAATGAATATATGGCTACCAAAAGGCCAATTAAAGAAATAAAGGAAGATAGGATCGTTCCTAAGGGGCCGGCGACGAGGTTTATACATAAAGGAACTGAAAAGCCACCGATTTCCGTTACTACCGCCTCATCGAGAGTTCTGGGTATGAGGAGGACCGACCCGATGAAGTTAAAGGACAGGGCGAAGACGGGAATCCATTTTACCGCACCCTGCGAGACGTAACGAACTACGGGAACTAAAAACGCAAGCGCGAGGGGAACTGCTAGCAGGAGTGCCGGGTTTACCATCTCTGCCCCCTCACTTTATCGAGGTCGAGCGTCCCGTAATGATCGTAAACTTTTATCCCCAGGGAGAGAGCCAAGGCAAGAACCGAAGCCCCAATAACAATTGCGGTCAAAACCAGCCCCTGGGGAACCGGGTCGACCATGGCCGAGGGGACTGCCCCGTAACCCGGGGAGAAAATTGGTGCGGTTCCCCCCTTTAGGTAACCGGTTGAGATAAGAAATAGGTTCACTCCGGTATCGAGAAGGTTTATCCCAATGATTACTTTAATCAGGTTCCGCTTGAGCAGGATGACAAGAAGTCCAATTATGATAAGCCCGAACGCACCTATATAGTAAATGTAGCTTGAGAGGAAACTCATCGGCTCTCCTCGATCATGCTGTCGATAACCCCGGCAAATTCAGCCCCGACTTTAAGCCCGATCAAGATATAAATTAACGGAAAGATTCCGGCACTTAACAGGGAGTAAAGCTCACCTTTCGGCAGGAAATTCGACAAAAAATAACTTTCCCCTACCATGAGCCCGATAAGCCCCAGAAAGACAAACCCAAACCCGCTTAAAGATTCAAGCGAGCGCGAAGCCGTCCGCGAAACCCTTCTACCACTACAACCGAGATACGTTAACAGAAAGGCCGACCCAATAACTGCACCGCCCTGAAATCCGCCGCCGGGTGTAAGGTGTCCATGAATAAACAGGTAAGCCCCAAAGAGTAGAATCATTGGAAAGAAAACGCGACAGCCGGTCTTCAACACGAGACTTGCGTCCTCCAGCTTACGGTCAATTCTTTTCTTGCTGGTTGCAAGTATCGTCGAGAGTCCCGTAGCCGCAATGAAGAGAACTGCAACCTCACCCAACGTATCCAGCGCCCTATATCCCACCACTACCGAGGTAACTGTGTTAGCAGCCCCCGTCTCCTGGCGGCCGTCTTCAAGATAGGCCGAACCCACCTCGCTATCGGGTTGACCGAATGGTATCTTCCCCACCGCAGAAAAAATACCGACTCCGATAACCACCAGCAGAAATAATGCGATAAGACCTCTCAGACTCAGTAGTTCCTTCATTTTTCGTACCTCTCCGTTCTTCGAATAGCGACAACAAAAATCCCCGTTACAAGGGCTACGCCTATTGCCGCTTCAGCCATGGCCACGTCTGGAGCCTGCAGTAAATAAAAAAGGACTGTTGCAGTCAGGCTCACCAGTGACGAGGCTACGACCGCGTTCATCAAGTCCTTGAAGAAGAAGACGCTAAGCGCCGCGCCGAGCATGAAGAAGACTGTTACCGTGGCAATAATGATCATATAATCATTCCTCGCTGTACTCCTCGAACTCGCTTGCCATATCTACTACGCTTCCCTCGGCAAGCTCCGTCCCGCTTTTATATGCAGCACGGCCAAGCGAGTGGCTGGAGATCGGGTTAGTCGCCAGGATGAACAAGGCGATTATAAGCGTCTTCCAGAACCAGGTTGGCTCCATTATCCCTACACCAATTATCGTCGCAAACGCTCCTAAGGTAGTGCATTTAGTCCCGGCCTGGACCCTGTTATAGACGTCGGGGAACCTGAACAACCCGATGCCACCTAAACATAAGAAGAGGACACCGACTCCCGTAACCACGACTCCGAGATAATACATTTAAAACCCCTTTTCCAGAAATCTCGCCAAGGCTACCAGGCCAACAAAGGATATTAGAGAGTACACTAGGGCGACATCCAGGTAGATATATCTCTCTAGAATAAATGCAACCAGTACAAGAGTGGCCACAATTATCGTCGTCATCGTATCAACGGCAACTGCCCTATCGGGAGCTGTAGGGCCACTCAGCATCCTCAGAAAGGAGAGAAAAAGCCCCAAACATATTATCGACAGAAACAAGATCGTGATGGCGTTCACTTCTACCCCTTTAGGCAAAAATAATTCTCAGGTACCTCTCAAACCTTTCCCCGATGAGCTTTGTCGCCTCTTCTTCTGACTTCGATTCCACGTTGATCCAATGAATCAGCAGGCGATCTCCGATAACGTCCAGCGTGAAGGTGCCCGGTGTCAACGTAATTGAATTCGCGAGCACCGTCTTGGCGACGTCGCCATTAAGATTAGTTCTAATGATCACGATTCCGGGGTTAATCGGTATCTTGGGATGAACAGCCCGGTATGCAACGTCCAGGTTGGCCTTAATTATCTCCTTGAAGACGACGATTATGTAAATAAGAGCAAATACGAACCGTTTAATGCCCAGCGGCGGGAAACCAATGTTCACGTAGGTCTTGTAGAAAATTAACGAGAGTAAGAAACTTAAGGTTAAACCTAGGGCCAGCTCCTGGAGTTGAAAGGTCGCTGTAAACCCGAGCCATACTAGGAACAAGACGCTAAACAGATAGAAAAAACTCTTTACCTTGCTCAAATAGGAACCCCTTTAAAAGAGTTCAACCTTTTGCCCCACACAACTTGAAAGCCGGGGGCGCAGGGCCAACTAAAATCTTATTACGTGCATATGATCTTTTTCACAATCATTATACGTTTCCCGATAAAGTTGTCAAGCTTGAAAAAGGTTCGAAGTTCTTACAAAAATCACTCTTTATTGGCCCATGGCAATTTTCCCCTTCCGGCTGCAGGCTGAGCAAATGCCATCTGATGGTTCCTCGAGAGAACCTGCTATCCAGCATAAGAAAGGGAGAATTCGACAAGATCCTCAGCTAGGAGAAAGACCTGAGATTTACCCTCTGGAGACGCTCTCGTATTGGAATCCGTAGCCGATTAAACCTCCTCGCAGAAAGCCAGCAGATCCATGCTCTAACCCCTCACGGCGATCTCCCCCTGACATCCCATATCGTCCGTTTTAGAAGATCGTTAATGAAAGATTTCACGTACCAATCAGCGTAAGGTTTTCCGTCCCCTTGACAGCCGTTTAGTGAATAAAAGAGAAGTAAGCGAGTAATCCGCTACTGCCGTAACGTCTATTCAGGCTTCGGTCTCGCTGTGTGCCTAATTTTCTGAATACTTCCATGGCCCTCTACCTGTAAGCCCACGTCGGAATGCAGCTTCTCGGACGCCTGTTCAACGTCGCTAAACGGTACCTCTGATCTTACCGCGTTCAGGGTCTTTAGCATGGTCTTGGCGTCCATAACGGAGCCAAACACTACTAATCCAAAGAGAAGAGGACTAATATAAAGACCGTTTCTGTGCGAATTTATGCCATTCTAACGACTTATTCATTGTTCTCCTCTAGCTCAGGGGTCTATTTAATGGCCTATTTCAGTCAAAGTCTCT
>JAGXLQ010000163.1 GCA_018334595.1 Candidatus Bipolaricaulota bacterium
GTTTCTCGCCTGCGCGGGACGTAGTTCGTCGTCAAAGACGAATACGTCCGGCTCCGTCCTCACGGCCATCTCCTTGAGTTCGTCGGCCTTGCCTTTGCCGATGAAGAAGGAGGGGTCCGGTTTG
This sequence comes from Candidatus Bipolaricaulota bacterium, assembly GCA_018334595.1. Lineage (GTDB taxonomy): Bacteria > Bipolaricaulota > Bipolaricaulia > M55B111 > M55B111 > M55B111. The sequence continues at coordinate 125 of JAGXLQ010000163.1, forward strand.
GATCTGTTCTGAACGATTGAATCTATGATCCTCAGCCCGGCGGTATCGGCCAAAGACTCTAGCTCTTCCATCGCCTCGGATTTGGTCCACAGCCCGTCGTCCTGTTTTCCGAAGACGTTTAAGCCGACGAGAACTGCCTTCTCTCTGGCCTTGACCCGGGCTCGTTTTCCAACTCTGTCCTCTATGAGGTCGTGGTTTTGTCTATTCATCTATCTTACTTCTCTCCAGTTCTGCGTTAAGGTCCTGGAAGTTCTCAACCAGCTGGCTGTAACCCCTGTCTATGTGTTCGAGGCCGCTGACTTCGGTGGTTCCAGAGGAGGCCAGTCCCGCGATTACCAGAGATGCTCCGGCGCGGATGTCGGTTGCCTCGACCTTTGCCCCGCGGAGTCCGTCGGTCCCGTTGATAAACAAGGTGCTGGAATTGGGCACGGAGATGTCCGCACCCATCTTCCGCAGTTCGGCCACGTGGCCGAACCTGCTGTCGAACACCGTCTCCTTGACCACGCTCTTCCCCTCGGCGATGGTCAGCAGGGCGGAGATCGGGGCCTGTAAGTCTGTGGGGAACCCGGGGTAGGGCAGGGTCCTCACCTCGAGGTTCTTTGGCCTGTTATCGCCTATTACCTCGACCGAGTTAACCCCTTCGTTGACCGTGATTCCGGATTTGCGCATCTTCAGGGTCAACTGTTTCAGGGTAGAAGGGCGGACCTCGTCTACGGTGGCATGGCCGCCCGTCGCCGCTATCGCGATCATGTAGGTCCCCCCGGCGATCCTGTCCGGCAGTACTTCGTACTCACCGCCGTGGAGTTCATCCGCACCCCTGACCGTAAGTATCGAGCCATCTACCTCTATATCCGCCCCCAGTTCCACGAGGAAGTTAACCAGGTCCCGGACCTCCGGTTCCTGGGCGCCGTTGAAGATGACGGTTTCCCCTTCCGCCCCCACGGCGGCCATCAACAGCTGCTCCGTCGTTCCTACCGAGGGATAATCGAGGAATATCTCGTTTCCCCGCAGCTTCTTGGCCCGGGCGATTATCTTTCCGTCCGCCTGACCTATCTCGGTACCAAGACGGGAAAGGCCGTTTAGGTGAAGGTCGACCGGCCTGGTGCCGATGTTGCACCCGCCCGGAAGGGGCACCACCGCCTCCCTCACTCTGCCAAGCAGTGGTGAGAGGACCAAAAAGGAGGCCCGCATCCTTCTGACCAGCTCCTCGGGGGCACTGTTCTTCGCAATCCCGCCCGTAATGCGTACGGTCCTCTGATCCGTCGTTTCGATATTCTTCCCCAGTTCTCGGATCATGGAAAGCATCGTCCCCACGTCCTTCAACGGAGGGACGTTCTTTAGTACTACAGGGTCGTCTGTGAGCAGGGAAGCTGCCAGTAGGGGTAGGGCAGAGTTCTTAGCTCCTGGGACCTTTATCCGTCCTTCGAGGGGCTTGCCGCCCCTTATGAGTAACTGTTCTGTCATCTACCCGTTCCGCATTAGTTCGAGGAATTGGTCGTTGTCCTCCGTCGCCTCGATCTTCTTCTTGATGAATTCGAGGGCGTCCTGGTTGTCGTTCATCTCGCTGATCATCTTACGAAGTATCCTCAACTTGTTCAATTTGGACTGATCGAGCAGGAGCTCTTCCTTCCGCGTGCCGGTTTGCTCCATGTTGATAGCGGGGTAAATCCGCCTGTTTGCCAGCTGCCTGTCGAGGACCAGTTCCATATTACCCGTTCCCTTGAACTCCTCGAAGACCACCTGGTCCAGCTTGCTACCGGTGTCGACCAGGGCTGTCCCAATGATTGTCAGGCTACCGCCTTCCTCTACGTTACGTGCGGCTCCGAAGAACTCCTTGGGCTTGTAGAGCGCGGCCGGGTCTATACCACCGGAGAGGAGCTTTCCCGAGTGATCAACCGACAGGTTGTACGCCCGGGCGAGACGCGTAATCGAGTCCATCAGGATGACGACGTCGTTCTTCGCCTCGACGAGCCTCTTGGCGTTGTCGGTGACCAATTCGGCCACTTCCGTGTGGTGCTTGGGCTCCTGATCGAAGGTGGCTGCGACGACCTTCCCCATGTTTATCGATCTCCTGATATCGGTTACCTCCTCAGGTCGCTCGTCGATGAGGAGGATTATTAGGGATACCTCGGGGTGGTTTGCCGCCATCCCGTTGGCGATCTTCTTGATCAGGGTCGTCTTGCCCGCCTTGGGCGGGGAGACGATAAGGCCCCTCTGCCCCTTGCCTATTGGCGCGAACAGGTCGATGATCCTCGTCGATATGTCGTCGGGATCGTGTTCCAGCTTCAACCTCTGTTCGGGGTGCAACGGCGTCAGGTACCTGAACGAAGTCCTCTTTCTGATCTGGTCGGGTGGTAGATCGTTTATGGCAATGACCTTGAGCAAGGCCTTGTAGTGTTCGTCGTTCTTTGGCGGTCTCGTTTGCCCAAGAACCTTGTCTCCGTTCTTAAGTCCAAACTTCTTGATCTGCGACGGTGATACGTATATGTCGTTTCTTCCGGGCAAAAACGTCTTGTCGCGGAGGAAGCCGTAGCCATCAGGCAGGATTCCCAGTATACCCTCGGAAAATCCCTGACCCTTGTCTTTGGCGTCGGCCTCGAGGATCGAATAGATCAGTTCCTGTTTGTTCATGGAATTGAGCTTAACGTCGTACTCTTCCGCGACCGACTTAAGTTGGTCCAGATTCTTACCCTGTAATTCCTTTAATTCCAATTAACTCACCTCATATTTCAAGTCTTCTCATTTGGAATTAATTGCAATCCGGAACCGCTATCTAAAGGGACAATTGTAAATCGTGTAAGATGTATATAGATCAAACTGTAATTTGTGTAGAACAATTCACCACGGTAGTGGGAAGAACGTCTTCATACTTACAGTCGTCGTTACCCAATCTAAGCACTTCCGAATTTCTAGTTAATTTATTTTTTTTAGTTCTATTCAATACTTGTCGTTGGCGTCTTATCCAGCTAAGCCTCATCAACTACTTGCCTGCCTCGTAATAATCCCAGAACGAAAAGAGATCATTTGATAAATGGCTGATGAAAGGGGTTTGGGGCCAATTTGACTATATTTCTCAACTCTATTATAGATTAAAGGATCTCCGTTGTCAATAAGCTAACCGGATAATAAGGGTAGACAGACGTGGGCCTTAATTATCTATCTGTGTAGGCGTCAGCGTCGTCTTGATGATGTTGCCGTACATCTTCAAGCGTGACTTGATGCCGTCCTTAAAACCCCTCTTCTCCTCCTTCATCACGTGGGTTACTCCCGTGAGCTTCACCTTGGTCGTCTCCAGGTTCTTCTTGAGCGACAGCTTCGTCAGCGCCATCTCCACGCCAAACTCCTCGGCCTGGGTCTTGTCCAGTTGGTTCCATAGTTCCACGGAGAGGACCCTCTGTCCTGACAAGTGAGGACTTATCTTCTGTGACAGGTCCGTATTTAACCTCCCCTTGTGGAAGACGCCGATGACCATATCCCAGTTGCCATTTCCGTAAGTGGAGAGCATCTTGTCCACGTGTTCTGGCTTTAGCCCGAGCAAGTCGGCGTCGACGAAGATTAGCGTGCTG
>JAGXLQ010000164.1 GCA_018334595.1 Candidatus Bipolaricaulota bacterium
CGACCCTCAATACTGGGTCGAGTCAAATGGACAGGTAGAAGTTAACAGTATCACGCTATCTCAAGGAGATTCCCTCGTTGACCTTGGAGGCAAGATTTACCTTGAAGGCGCCGGATCGTCCGGAGTGAACAACAGCAAGGGCGTTATAACCGACGGTTCAAGGGTGATCACCCGGGGGACGATCTCGGCCGAGGCTCAGGAAACGAAGGGGCACATCAGCTGCGACGCCCTAGTTATGAACGACGGAGCACGCATGGAGACTTATCCCGGCCTCTCCTCTAGCGTGGACAACGCCGAACTTTCACACGAAGCGGCAATAGGCAAGATCAAGGAGGAAGAACTGTTCTACCTGATGAGCCGCGGGCTGGACGAGGAAGAGGCCACGCAGTTGATCGTTCAGGGTTTCGTCAACCCCGTGATCGAAGACCTCCCCGAGGAGTTTCTCGACGAGGTTAAGCAGATAATCGACCTATCGGTTCGGGGAGAGGCCTAGTCGGTCGTCACCAAGCAGTAAAGCAAGGGTAACAGCGGGTGTAGTTGAATTGAAAAAATGCTTGTATTATAATTTTTGGCAAAGTTAGGTTGACCTAACTTCATTAGCGATTAACATGATTACCAAAAACCTGGAAGATTACTTAGAGGCCATCTACAACTCGATAAGGACAAGAGGTCACGCCGGTACGAACGAAATTGCCCGAGACCTCCAAGTAAAGCCGCCTTCCGTTACGGAGATGTTCCGCAAGCTAAACGAGCGAGGCTGGGTAAACTACAAGAAATACGAGGGCGTAACCCTCACGCGGGAAGGCAAGAGGATCGCAAAAAACGTATCCGACGTCCACTCGAAGGTAAGAAAGTTTCTCGAGTTAATTCAGGTCTCCAGCGAGCAGGCCGACGAGGACGCCTGCCAGGTAGAACATCACCTTAGCCAGGAGTCGATCGGTCAGTTGAGCAAGTTTATCGAGTTCATCGAAAATTGCCCCGAGGAACAGGCCCGCTGGATCGAGCACTTTCATTATTTCTCCAGACACGAAGAACTTCCGGCCGAGTGCCGAGCGGCGGCGGATAAGGGGTTGAGGGACTGACATGCTCCTATCTGAACTCAAGGTGGGACAGGCAGCGAGAATAATTGCGGTTTCCGGCGGGAAGAAATTACGCCAGAAACTCGCCCTCAGGGGGATCACCGAGGGGTCCAACCTCAGGATCATATCCGCCCAGGGGCCGATAACGCTCAAGATCAACAGCAACACTACAACCTTGGGCAGGGGCATGGCCGATAAAATTCGGGTGCGGAGGTTAAATACTAACCAACGATGATAAAGGAACTAACTGAGCTAGAGTACGGTCAAGAAGGGGTCATTCATAGTATCGGGGAGAACATCAAGCCCAAACTCTGTGGCATGGGCATAAGGGACGGGAAAGTCATCCGCATGGATACCAAACAACCGATCCAGGGACCGGTAGTGGTTACCGTCGACAAGTCAACCACGTCACTGGGGTTCGGCCTGGCAAAGAAGATATTTATCGAGGTCAAAAAACAATGAAGATCCTTCTCATGGGCCACCCCAACGTCGGGAAGAGTGCCGTGTTCAACAGGCTTACAGGGGCAAACATTACTGAGTCCAACTATCCGGGAACCACCGTCGACTACACCGTAGGATATACCTTCATAGAAGGGCAGGAATACGAAATCATCGACGTGCCCGGGACCTTTTCCACCGAACCAAAGGATGAAGCAGAACAGGTAGCGCTCGATATCCTTGCCGATAACGAGGACGCGACCGTAATATCGGTCCTGGACGCGACGAAGGTCGAGCGCGGCCTATACCTTTCGTTAGAAATTATGGAGAAGGGCTTCCCCGTGATCCTTGCGCTGAACATGTGGGACGACGCGGAGAAACGCAACATTCATATAGATCTAACGCATTTGAGGGAAATCCTGAAGGTACCCGTCATCCCTACAGTGGCGATAAGTGGGAAGGGAATCTCCGAGCTAGCCAGGGGGGTTACCCGAGCCGAGGAGGTCGACGTGGAGGAGTTGAAACGGAGAGTAGAATCTCTTTGATATGAAGTTCACCACGGAAGAGCGATGGAAGTTAATAGACAAGATAGCCCGGGAGACCATAGACTACGGCGGCGAGAAGACGACGACGAAGAGCATTCTCGCGGAACTGACCGTCAAACCAGCTACCGGGATACCTTTTGCCGTTGCTATCCTCTACGGCTTCTGGTCGTTCTTTGGTTCGTTCGCAGGTTTCTTCACCGACGGATTTTTCGTCAGGATATTTGACGAACACTGGCTTCCCTGGCTGCAGAACGTCTTCCCTTACGAGGATAGCTGGTTGTATTACATACTCGTGGGCGACCCAACGGCAACCAACTCCTTTGAGGCTTTCGGGATGCTGACTAGCGGTCTCTTCGTGGCCATCGGGATAGTCCTCCCGGCGATCGTCGCCTTCTATTTCATTATAACCCTATTGGAGGACTCCGGCTATATGCCCCGTCTGGCCGTTCTGGTGGATACTTTCCTGCACAAGATAGGTTTGCACGGATTCGCGGTTGTGCCGATGATCCTCTCTCTGGGGTGTAACGTCCCCGGCGTTGAGTCCACCAGGACCCTGGAGACGAAAAAACAGAGGTTTATGATGATGATCTTGCTCTCGGTGTTCATACCCTGTGGAGCCCAAATCGGAGTTATGCTCTCGCTGATTCCCGAGTACACGGGTTACATAATGCTCTACCTCATGGTCGGCTTCTTCGTCTTCGGCTACATTTTGAATCGGGCAATTCCGGGAAAGTCGCCGGAAATTATAACGGACGTGCCGCCCTTTAGGGCCCCCAAGTGGCAGAACGTCCAGAGGAAGATGCTCACGAAGATTAAGGGTTTCTTCAAAGATGCAATTCCCTTTGTTTTACTTGGCGTCGGCCTGGTAAACGTACTCTATCTCGGGGGTGTCATCGAGTGGCTCTCGGACCTCCTCGCACCGGTATTTACCACCTGGTTTGGCGTCCCAAAAGAGACGGTAATACCTTTGATATCAGGGTTCCTGCGAAAGGACCTCGCGGTAGCTCAACTGTCGGCAATTGATATGTCTGGTTTCCAACTTATCACCTCCGTGGTCCTGATCTCGATTTACTTTCCCTGTATCGCGACCTTCTCCATGATAGTAAAAGAAGGGCGCAAGAGCGGGGGAGTCTTGCGGGTCCTCGGAGGAAGCCTGCTCATTCTCGGCGTGGTCGTATTCCTATGGGGTGGATTGCTCCATTTACTGGGAATGCTCCTGGGGGTAGCTTAGATGAACGATAAAATAATTCGATTGGGAGTATTTACGTTCGGTTTAATCGTGATTTCTATCGGGTTAATCGAGGTTCTCCTTTCACTTACGGGTGAGACCTTGATAGTGGACGACCTGATCAAGTTTGCGGGCAACTTCATGCTCTGGCGCGGCCTGGTGCTTGGTTCTGCCGGGATCTTTCTAGTCTTTGGATTAAACATCCAGAACCCCGTCGAGGTAAAAGCTCAGGTATTGCTCGCCAGTATAATGATTTGGATAGTCGGGGGAATGGAAGTCCTGGACATAATCTTAGGTTCCATTCCCGGCGAGGGGAGGGGATGGATCAGTACCGGTGAGCAGTTCATTGGCCACTACGGTGGACCCTATGACCCGGTCTCCC
>JAGXLQ010000018.1 GCA_018334595.1 Candidatus Bipolaricaulota bacterium
TCTCCCAGTATCTAGGGTTCTTTTCCTGTTCAACCCGGAGTTCTTTTTCTGGTACAGACGAGATGTTTAGACCACCCCCACGAGAAATTTTACCGGGAGAGGCCAAAAAATCACTACAACCCTTACCGAGTCCTTTCTCGTTTTCTTTGATATTGTAACAATGTTATGTTACTCTATCTACAGGCGATGAGCAAAGAAATGATGTCAAAGAAGAAGGTTCTTTCGAGGACAGGGATCTCCTACGGTCAGTTTTACCGCTGGAAGAGAAAGGGGTTGATCCCCGACAGGTGGGTTGTCAGGAAGTCCACCTATACCGGCCACGAGACCTTTTTGCCCAAGGAAAAGATCGTCGAAAGGATACTCAAGATAAAACGGTTGAAGAAGGAGAACACCCTCGACGAGATCGCAAAATTGCTCTCACCGGAGCTGACGGAGAAAGAGTACACCAGGGAGGAGGTTAAAGGTTTCTCCTGGGCGCGCTCTAACGCCGTCGAACTCTTTACTGAACTGTTTGGAGAGAAGGCGACATTCTCGTTTTTGGACGTCCTAGGTTTGAAGTTTGTCCGCTCGATGCGGGAAAAGTTGGCTGACTGTGAACTGAGAATGGCGGTAAATCTACTGTGGGAAAAAGAGGATGATAATTTCGACGTTCACCTGATGGTGGCCAGACAAGAGAGCGGGCGAGGGAGTTCCTTAACGGCCTACGGTTGTGATCGATCTTTTTGTATCATTGCGGACGGACGGGTGAAGTTTGATCCGTCGGTCGACCTTGTAGCCGACGTTTATATTGCGGATATGGTCAGGGATTTAAAGGTTGGTATAAATAAGCCCCGGAAAGGAAATGGGAGCGATTGATATGAAAGCAAGCAAAAACGGAAACTGGAAGATAATTCTAATTGTTGGCGCGATCATCTTCGTTGGGCTGTTGTTTTTTGGCTGGATAATTAGTGCAAGTTTTGCCCTCCTTGCCGCGATTATCAAAGGTCTTGGCGTCTTGCTGGGTAACATAATCAGGTATGCGTTCAGCTCCCCGGTAAATATCCTGATATTGGGAGTTCTTGGTTACGGAGGATACAAAATTTACAAAAAGTACTTCTCCAGGAAACAGAAAAGCATAGAGTATACCGAGAGCGACTTTGAACATGGCGATGATCAACACTATGAATGGAGATAACAAGGGACGCAGGGTAAACGTCTCTGGGACAGGCCAACTAGCTGGTGGCGAGTACGAGAGCGTGACTATTGCTGGGTCCGGTGTCGTGGACGGAGACCTGCAGGCAAAAAATATCGTTGTCACCGGGTCGGGAAGGTTTATGGGCTCGGTCTCGGCGGAGGAGATAAGGACGACCGGTTCTTGCAGGGTTGCTGGAAGCCTCGACGTTAATCAGCTAGTTATCTGGGGGAGCATGGAGGCTGGCGGAGAACTGAGAGCTGATTTGCTAAAGACGTATGGCTCGCTCACGGCAGAACAGGACGTGCATTCGGATAAAGCTTTTCTTGCAGGTTCCTGTAGCGTCGGTGGGGACCTCCAAGCCGAGGAGTTCATCTCCAGAGGGACGTTCGACGTCTCCGGTTTGTTGACGGCCGACCTGGTGAAGGTGTGGCTGGTGGGGACAAACTCTGCGGGTGAGATTGGAGGCCGAGAGGTCATTATCTCCGCGAGAGGGTTGGGATTTGACATAGATAAAGATAAGGTTAAAAGTGGTGTAGAGAACGTGGACGGTGCGTTGAGCAACCTCGGAAAGAGCCTCGGCTTCGATTTAGAACTGGACAGTGAAAAGATATCCCGCGAGGTAAGTAAGTTGGGTGGTAAGTTCGGTTCTTTTGTTAGCAGTTGGGGTAAGCGAAAGCTCACAACTAAACTCATTGAAGGAGACGAACTCAAACTTGGAGGCGTGAGTGCAGAAACTGTCCGTGGTGACAGAGTAGAGATAGGTGAGGGTTGCAAAATTGGTCTCGTAGAGTATCGTGATTCGTTCAGCTGTGCTGAGTCCTCAGAGGTGTCCGAGCAAGGAAGGTTGTAGATGTTTGCTATTTTTAGCTTAATACTCCATCTTGTTGGTTTTGTCTTCTCCATCATCTTCGGGGTAGTTAGTCTCCTGTTTAGCCTGGTGTTTGGGGTCGTGAAGTTCTCACTGCTTGTTCCTCTAGTCCTCGTGCTGGCTATTGCCGGTCTTTTCTTCTGGCACCCTCTGCTTTGGATTGGAATAGCCGTCATGATATACTACCTCTACAGGGAGAACAAGAATAAGCGATATATCAAACTCCGGAGGCACGAAAACTAGGACGCCGCTTGCAGGTGCCCTGGGATGTTCCGGCGACGGCCGTCGCCGGACCTCCTTGTGTCCTCGGATGCAGGGAGGTTCAATGAACCACCTGCCTCTTCGCGTCTGCTTTTACATCGAGAGCTTCAGCTCGAAAATGAGATAAATGGAGGCATTGTGAAGATAGAAGAGGAATTAAAAGATTATGGATTCGACGTCCCCACGTACAGATGGGCAAAAAGATATGAGAAGGACAGTCTCAAGTTGGGTCTCGTCGAAAGCTTTCTCTCCGTTGCCGCGTTGGCCGCTTTTGGGATTTGGGGATCGGACCGACTTTATCGAGTGCTGTCAGGCTTTTTCCCTTGTCCATGGGGCGTGAGGATATTGTATATAGCGATCTTTGTGGTTGGTGCTTTCATCCTCGGTCTGCCCGGTGGGTGGGGGAGCTACAGGATCGAGAGGGCGTACAAGCTATCCAGGCAGAGCCTGAACGACTGGTTCGGTGACCAGGTGAAGAGCCTGGGGGTTACGCTGACACTGTCGCTGATCACGTTGGTTCCGTTGTTCTGGGTAATGCGTGCTACGACACTGTGGTGGGTTTGGAGCTGGATTGTCGGTACCGGCGTTATCGTTTTCATCAGTTTTATCTCACCGACCGTCTTAATGCCAATCTTTTACAACTTCGAAGAAATCGACGACGAAGGCCTCATAGAGAGGTTGACGGGCCTGGCTGATAGGTCCGGGGTCGACGTTATCGGGGCCTTCAGGATGGATGCCGGGGAGAAGACGAAAAAAGCTACGGGAGGATTAACGGGTATTGGGTCATCGCGGAGGATCATAATCTCCGATACTATGTTAGAGAACTATTCCAATGAAGAAATAGAGGCGGTGATGGCACACGAAATGGGGCACCACAAACACGGAGATATCTGGGTTCTCCTCATCGAGCAGTCACTGTCGCTTCTTTTGGGCCTATTTCTGGTCTCACTCTTTCTAGGAAAGATACTGGTACCACTTGGGCTGGGGCTTAACGTAAGCTCCCTGCCGTTTTTGCTTGGTTTGATCGGACTCCTTGAGGCGCTGGTCTCGCCGTTACGCAATTACGTGAGCCGCCTTAGAGAAAGGCAGGCGGATGAGTTTAGCCTGCGGACGGTGAATAATCCTGCGGCCCTCGGAGATGGGTTGGTAAAGCTCTCCCAACAGAACCTTGGTAATCCCGCTCCCACCAAGTTGGTCGAGTTGCTCTTCCATGATCACCCGGCTGGTCTTTCCAGAGCCAGGAGAGCTTATCAATGGCCTGAAAGGGAATAGGAAACCCGGAAGCAAGGAAGACCGATTTCTCTAAAAAATTACCCCCAGGCAAACCTACCGTTGAACTAATTTGAGAAATCTAGATAGGTTGTGGTATTATACTGTGGAAGAGATTGTGATTATAATTACTATCACCTTAGTTGCTAATTTTCCAAATGGGGGTTAAGGGATATGAGTAGAATAGGCGTTGACCGTCACCGATTCTTCCGGGTATTTCTCCCCGCTCTGTTGTCAGTGGTCCTGTTCGTGGGCGGAGGACTCCGCGTTCGTGCGGAGCCAAAGTTAGTGATACCCCAGGGAGATGAAATCGAGTTGAGGGAATCTACCGAGGGGGAGATAAGAGAGGGATCGTTTACAATCGTTAATCGGGGAGATAGTCCTCTTGAGGTCTACAATTTCATTGTGACCTGTGCTTGTGTTGAGATCTTGAACAGAGATATTGGGGAGTTGTCCCCGGGAGAATCGCGCACCGTGGAATTTACCTTTGACACGACCGGGTACGGCGGGAAAAAGACGCGAAAAGAGGTAATGATTTTTTCCAACGCGTCACAGGACCCCGAAAGGTTTTCCATCTCTATCGTGGTTAAGGAGAGGGAGGATTACCATCTACTCCCCGGGGAGTACGTAGAATCCCTGTCAATTTTAGTGGACATTAGGTCGCCGGACGATTTCCAGCGAGGCCATATCGCTGGCGCCGTAAACGTGCCCAGGGAGGCCCTGAAAACCTACCTGCGAGAGCTGCCGCCTGATGTTCATGTCGCTATTTATTCTCAGACGGGGGAGCTTGCGAATTCAACCATTTTGGACCTTGCTGGAGATTTTAACGGGGGGTTAAAGAGCCTCGTGGGCGGCATTGAACAGTGGGCAACCCTACATGAGAAGTACGTGATCGAGGGTGAATACTAATCCTCGTCTGCCAACTCGGCTGGAGAAGTTGTTGTTGTCCAGGTGCAGGGGGTTTACGTGTTTGCCTTTATTTTTCACCTCTGTGGTGATAGATGGGACGTTAACCCGGCTTTGGGGGCGAGGATGCTATACTTGTTGGTACCCGCGAGAAATTATCGTTGGCTTTCTCTGTATTGGTCACGGTGATGGCCGGTTTTTGTCTGGCGGCTGATGACAGCCTAGGACAGAGGAAAAGCCGGGTGAATAGACTACATTTAATTACGGGGTTGGTTATGTTAGCATTAGAAGTAACGGTGCCGGGGTTCGTCCTTACCGGGCGAAATTAGCTTGCGGTAAAACGTTAGATCGTAGCATATTATTGGATTATTGATGGAAAATATAGACCTAGAAACGGGCAATCGAAGTATAGAGGTCGTAGGTGATCTTGAGGTGTTGAGTTCGGCACCCTTGAACGGTGGTTTTACGAAAGCTCACCGGGTTGTCAACCTGCACACTCCCGAAGACGAAGAGGGTCCGGTCCGCGATTACATTCAGGGAGAACTCGGCCTTTCGTTCAGCGAGGTCGGCCGGACTGTCGGCTTTGTTACCGCTGCTGACGTTGCCAACGCCTATTGCGCAGATGCCGATATTGGTGGGCACCACCTTAAGGTGGTGCTGACAGCTGGCGTGGGAGACCCCTTTGATTCCAGGTATCACAGGACGATAAACATAATCGTGGTGACTGACCTCAACCTTTCCCAGACCGCTATGGCGAACCTCTTCATTGTGGTGACGGAAGCCAAGACGGACGCCTTGAGAGAACTTGACGTCATTAAAAACGGTCACCGGATAACGGGAACCCCAACCGACGCGGTCGCGGTTGCCGTTGCGGGAGATCGTCGGGGGGAGGAAATTCCCTACTCCGGTACTGCAACGGAAATCGGACAAACGGCTTTCGACAGGGTTAAGAGCGGGGTAATTGAGAGCCTGGAGAGAAATAACGGCTACAGCAGGAACAGGAGTATACTTTCCCGGCTCGCTGATAGGGGGGTCACCAGGGTTGACATGTTTAAGTCGGCGATGGGATTACTCGTGGGGAGACATGATCGAGAGAGGTTAAGAGATGAGTTTAATGAGTCCTTGGAGAGATTTGCTGACGACCTTAACGTGCGTCTTTTACTTGCCTCAGCTCTGCATCTCGAGGAAGAACTAGAACGCGCTAGCGTCTCTGGGGACCCCGGGCACCTGATAGCGGACGAGTTGATCGGGATAGAAATTGCAGAGTACATAGGCGGGAGAAACGCGCTGTTTAATTTCGTTCGCTACGACAAGGAGAAACCCGGTGTGCTGTCCGAGCTTCCTCCTTTTTTGGATGACGCGGTTGGCGGTCTTATCGCGGGAATTATGACCAAATTATTTGCGGAGAAATGATCCGGTGAGGCGAGACTAGAACCTAACCGTTAATCACTTATAAGTTACGTGAATAAACTGAGGGTGAAAAACGAATGTCAAACATAAGAAGATTGGTGCTCGATATAATGAAGCCGCATGCCCCCTCGGTTATTGTGTATTCAACCGAGCTGGCAGACCTACCTTGTATTTCCGGGGTAAACTCTTCTATGGTCGAAATCGATCACGAAGTCGAAAACATAAAGGTTACGCTTGAAGGGGACGACATCAAGTATGACCGTGTCGAAGAGGTTATCGAAAACCTGGGCGGAAGCATCCATTCAGTCGACAAGGTCCTCTGTGGCAAGGAGATAGTTAAAGAACTCAGGACTCCCCAGGACTGATTTCTTCCCGCATTAGCTAACGCCGGGAGTCCACACGGATTCGTTGGGGGTGAACTATAACGAATGAACCTCAGAGAACTTGAGTTGTCGGCTGCCACCCGCGGCCTGATGGATGGCACTTTGTCGACCCTGGGCGTTGTTATCGGGGCTCAAGGGGCTGCGCCGGAGATAATTATTGCGGCTGGCATATCAGGTGGGATTGCCAATAGTTTTTCCAACATCTTTGCTGCATTTACCGCCTACGAAACGGAGTTAGTTATGAAGGTCAACTCCATAAAGAACTCCATGTTGAGAAAGGATATGCGGAATACGGAGGTCTACGAGCAGGGTAAGCGCGAGGTTAACAAGCAGAGCCTGGCGGATGGCGTTGCCACCGCCTTTGGCGCTCTGGTGCCCGTGTTGCCCTATTTCTTCTTCCCGGCTCGCCACTCGGTCTACATCGCAATTGGCCTGACCGCAGTTCTCGGTCTGCTAGTGGGGCTGGTAATGGGAAGTATCTCTAAGAGAAGTCTGATACGGTCCGGAATTAAGATGGCCGTGTCCGCCATAGTAGTGGGGATAATATCAGCGTTCGTTCAAATGGGCCTGAGCTCCGTCCTGCCCAAGTCCTGAGGGTGGCTGTTAAGGTATTGTACGTTGATTGGTCGCTGCCAGAACTAGGAGAGTACTTCCTTTAACACCTTTATCCAGCCCAGCAGTTGGTGGATAATAAGGAAGTGTTCTTTGACCTGATTGTAAGCGCTACCGCCAAGCTTCGCTCCTAGTTCAGGGTCCTCTAAGATTCTAATTATCTTTTCTGCGACCTGTTTATGATCGTTCGGATCCACCAGGAAACCCGTTTCTTCGTTTACTATTTGTAGCGGTATACCACCCACGTCGGATGCAACTACCGGTGCCCCTTTCCAGAGGGCTTCGGTTACTGTAAGCCCAAAACCTTCCCGCAAGGATTTCTGCAAAACCACGGAGGATACTCGTTGCAGGACGTTTACGAGGATGTCGCTTTCCTTGTTAATGATTATTACGTCGTCCCTTCCCTTCACTTTCTCCATCAACCTCTTATGGATTTTAGGGCCCTCTGGGTCGTCTATCGCGGGCGCCCCCAGCAGGACCAGCCGGCTATCCACCTCTTCCTTAACTTTATCAAATACGTCAACTACGCCTTCTGGGTCCTTCCACTTGTCGAAGCGTGAGATTTGAGTGATTATCGGTTTATCGGTCTTTAGATCATATTTTTTCAAGTACTTATCGATTGTTGAGTCGCCAATATCTTTGTTCTTTACGGTCAGAGGATCGATAGCCGGGTGAATGATCTTCGAGTCGAGCGAGATGTCCCCCCTGGCAAAGTCTTCGGTAGAAAAGATCGATTTATCGTAGCGGATTACAAACCCTTTCAGATAGTCCCAAACCTCGGGATTAGGGTCGGAGAGATCCACGTGACATCTCCAGCTCTATGGTTGTCTCTTTTTTACGTACCGAAGGAGCGGAAGGGGTTGGGGATCATGGACGACCACTACGTCGTGATCTATATCGGAATAGCTTAGAAATCTCTTATTTGTCCTGGTGTAGGCGGAACGCTTGTGCTGTGAGAAGTTTATCTCTTCGCCCTGTAGGGCGTTGTGGAATTTTTTGGTGACGTTAAAGAAGTCATGAGTCCCATGAATTATCCTCCACTCGGCTTCAACTCCCAGGTCGCTCATCAACGGTACCAGTCTGTTCAATACCTCGGCCACCCCTCCACCCCGGTAACTGGAATTTAAGTGTAGGACCTTTTTTCCGTAGAGACCTTTGCTCTGTTAAAATATCTGCGAGATCATTTTATCGCCGACGATGTCGCGGTAGTCCTCCAGGTGTTGCACGTTATCGCCTCAGAATATTTTTTTGAGGTCGTCTAACTTGGGAATACCAATAAGTGTATGCCGGCTAACTTCTGTTAAATAGTTCAGATAGTTTCTTCTGAACTGAAGAGTTCTCTTCCTTGCCCGTCTTAACGCTGGTGAATAGTTCGTCGGCGGTTATAAGGGTAAATCCGTAGAGGTTACAACCCTGCTGCAGTTCTTTATCAAATTGTCCTTCTCGTTGCCCTGGTTCGTGGTCGGCGTACCCGTTAACGAGGAGCACGCCCTGAGGGTCCTTGTTCTCGTAGATCCTTAGCTCGTCGATTCCCCTGACGAGCCTGTGGTAGGGTTCAAGGCCAATCGGGCCGTCCGGACTGGCGGCGAAGTTTATCGCAAAACAATCGGCATCGCTCCTGCAGGCGTAAACGTCCAAGTGCGGGCTCAAGTCCTGGACGTTGAAACCGGACTGCGCCAGCACCTCGGACAAGACGCGCCCGAGTTCGATTCCCGTCCTTGCGAAGAGCAGCCTCCGATACAATCGATACTCCTTCAGGTCTCTCTCCAGCCCTTCCTCCTTCGATTTCAACGAGCTAATTTTCTTCTCCAGGGATTCTACCTCTGCCTTCACCTTCCTCTCTCCATCAAAATGATAGCGCTCATTTTTGGTCCATTCCGGCAGCGGACCCCTGGGGGGGGTTGACAAACTTGACTCGATTAATTCAAAAGTTTTCTTGGACTCCTCCCCGGCCAGCGGTGGTAAGAATATCATTTTCCCGCCGCCTATCTCTACCTCAAACGAAACCAATTCACCCGTGATTGTGCGGGCAATCGGATTAAATGAGCCTCCCTCGACCTCCAGTGCTTGTGGTTGGACTGTGGCCTCGTATTGGATATGATCACGGTTGCTCTCGAGGTAGTGTGCGGAGGGGGTGTCTCTTTTCTCGAGGGTGACCCTCTTTCCCCGACTCCTGGTTAAGTTATTCCCTGAAAAGAGTTCACCCACCCATTCCTGTGGCAGCCATGAGTACCTATGGATCTGACTTATACCGCCTTCCTCAACTATTTCAAGTTTTCTGGAGGGCCTCCGTAATTTCACTAGAAGAAGTCCTGATCGGTTAGATAGGAGTGATTCGACGTCCCGACGCCGGGTCTTAAAGAGGTTCTTTAGCCCTCTCGACAGGCCTCCGTCCGTTTTAGGAGAAGTGGAGTACGCTCCGTCCCGTCCCGGACTTAGGTGGTCTTCCCAAAGTTGACTGATCTCTTTTGGATCAAGTAAAACGGCGTCGTAATCGGAAAGACTGGGAGAATTGTGAAAACTACTCGTATCTACGAGGTCTGCGTATCCTTCAAGTCCATCCTGAAGACCCCAGCCTAGATCGAGGATTCTCAGTTTGTTCTCTTTCAATGTCTACGCTACCCCTCGTAAAATTTCAACTACATCTCTTAACACAGATGTTATTGGTCGGGATAAGTTTTTTCAATTTAATTTGGAGAGGGTGTCGCGGGATAATTCCTTGCCGAAAGGGGATGGGTGCCCTTACTATAGACAACAAATGAACACGTCCGTCGATAAATTTAGGACTCGAATCCATTGCCCCGCTCCCAGGGACGGGGTCATAGACACCGGTGTAGCTGTTTACCTTGGCCTGTTATGTGAGAGGGTGCTGGACAGTAAACCCACTGAACCATTTCCAGGTGGGGGCCCCGGCAAGACCTGGTAACCTTACAGGATGGAAGAATTCTGTAGGAGCGGGGAAAGGAGATAGGAAAGTGAAAATAAAGACGGCGGTTATCCTGAGTTCGGGCGTAATTGCCATTTCGTTTGCCGCAATATTGATCAGACTAAGCACGGCTCCGCCCTTGATAATCTCCTTTTACAGGATGCTGTTCTCGGTAGTTTTATTGACGCCGGTTGTGGTCCACAGTGAAGACATCCGAAGACAGATACGGCGGCTAAGCGGGAGAGACGTTTTCCTGCTCCTTATTGCGGGGATCTTCTTGAGCATTCACTTCGCCCTCTGGGTAACTTCGTTAAATCATACCAGCGTGGCTAGTTCGGTGGTTCTGGTAACGACACAACCGCTCTTTATCGTCGTCATAGAGAACTTCTTTCTACGGAAGAAGCCCTCAAGGAAACTCGTCGGTGGCTTGATCGTTGCCGGAGTCGGTAGCTTGCTTATTGGCTACGGGGGTTTTTCCACCTCGCACGTCAAATTTCTCGGAGACGTATTTGCTCTGCTCGGCGCGGGGATGGCCGCTGGCTACTTTTTGATTGGGGGAGAGGTCAGAAAGCGAATTAAATTAATCCCTTACGTATATGTCGTCTACGGCGTGAGTGCTATCTTCCTACTCCTGTACTCTGTTGTTGGACGCCTTCCTCTTGTCAGGTATTCTCCCTATAACTACCTGATGTTCTTCCTGTTGGCTGCCGGCCCGACAATGGTAGGTCATACCTCGTTTAACTGGGTGTTGAAGGAAGTAAATGCGTCACTGGTAGGTGTAACCCTACTGGCAGAGCCGGTTGGATCGTCAATCCTGGCTGCTCTTATGTTTGGAGAATATCCATCTTACTGGACGATCGTTGGCGGCTCCCTCGTATTGATCAGCATTTACTTCCTCTGGCGTAGCGAACTATTTGAGGGTCTGGGTTAACGGCCGATCCTGGAATATTATTCGTCTTCCTTCAGCTCCCTGGCAGCTTCCTCTTCTGCGCGTTTTTCGATCTGTTCGGCCCTCTTCTCGAATTCCGACTTTGCTTCCTCGGCCTTTTCCGACAGCTGATCGACCAGACGGTTTCCACGTTCTTCTTCGAGTTCCTCATCGTCGTACTCCGGAAAACTGTCATCGCCGCCAACTCCCATTATACTGCTAACTGCCCCGAGGATATCAGCGGTTCCGGATGGGACGATCAACTTGGACGCACGTCCATCGGCAAGTTTCTTCATTGCTTCGTAAGCCTTCAACGTAAGAATCTGTTTTGTCGGTTTTGAGGAGTGGTATGCGCCAAAGATCCCCTGAATTGCGTTTGCCTCACCCTCTGCCTCGGTAATGTATTCGTATCGCCTGGCGTCAGCACGTTTTCTCCTTGCCGTAGCCTCACCTTCGGCGTCCAGGATTGCGGCCCTCTTTCCACCCTCGGCCTTGAGGATTGAGGCCTTCTTGCTCCCCTCTGCCCGCAGGACTTCAGCTCGTCTGCGTCTCTCGGCCTTAAGCTGTTGGGCCATAGCGTCTTTGACGTCGTCCGGTGGAGTGATTTCGCGTATCTCAACCTTCGTAACCCTTACTCCCCATTTATCGGTCTCTTTGTCCAGAGTATTAAGGAGCTTAGTGTTAACCTTCTCCCTGGACGATAGCGACTGGTCCAGGTCCATCTCGCCGATCTCGCTTCTCAGGTTCGTCTGGGCCAGACGGACGGCTGCCTGCTCAAAGTTTTCTACCTCGTACTCGACCTTTTTTGCGTCCGTTGGCTTGTAATAAACAATTGCGTCTACGGTTACCGTCGCGTTATCTCTGGTTATTACGTCCTGCCGGGGGACATCGAGTGTCTTTTCCCGCATGTCGATCTTCTTGATCCGCTGGACTAACGGGAAGATAAACCTCAAGCCGGGTTCAACCGTCTTGGTGTACTTCCCGAAAGTCTCCAGAAGCCCTTTCTGGTACTGTCTTATCTGGGTTGTTGCCCAGGACCCAAAGATTAACAGAAATAAAATTACGCCTACGATGATAAAAAACATTACTTTTCATCCTCCTCGATTTTTTCGGTACGGTTGTGGGTCTCTTCGGGTACGACTACAAGTGTCGTCCCCTCAATATCATCTACGGTTACTTCCCTGCCCTCATCAATGATTTTATCCTGCTCTGATTTTGCCCTCCATTTTTCTCCTTCTACTCTGATTATTCCCGTCCCCAGTGAGGAATTTACCCTTTCCTCAACTATTCCTATCTTGCCGATTAACCTGTCAGCCCCAGTCTTAATTCCAGAGGAAGTCGTCGAGTATATGTTAAGCTTCCAGGCAAGGTATGCTGCCAGGCTACTCCCAATGATGAACACGATGAAGGCAGCTAGTTCGCCGGAGAAAAATAGGTCGGTCAAGCTAGCGAACAGGGCGCCGACTCCAACAATTCCAAAAAAGAAGGTCGCGGTATTGAGTTCCACTACGAGAAAAAGCAGTCCGCTCACAAACCAAACCCAAGTGGGAATTAATTCCATGATTCACCTCATGTCTTTCTATAGCGGTATAGTTACCGGTCTTACGTTTACTTGCCCCACATCTCCATCCCGCCACGCCTTGTCGACCATAAGGTAGAGTGCGCCGGAGACTAGAGAGTGTCCGCCGGGGATGACGGGCTGTTTTAGTTCGAGTATTGCTTCAGTCAGGTCCTTAAGGTATGGGGTTTTTAGTTCCTCTGGCCTAAGGAGGTCCGCCCAAAACCGTTCGCTTCGCGACGGCCAGATTCCGTGGAAGTTGAAGATAATCCGGGTGTCCAGCAATAGTCCCGTCCCCCGTGATAGGAGGACTTCGAGAACGGCTTTTGGGTCATCTCTATCAAAGAAACTTCCCAGAAGAGAGGGAATGGGTTCCTCATCACGCCGCACAGCGTAACTCCCCCTACCCTCGGAATAGACGTCGACATGGCATGCCGCATTCTTCTCCAGATAGGACCAGGTGCTCGCGCCGATTCGACCTGCGACCACTAGTCGTTTTTCGGGTTGAGTGAGCTGCCGTTCAATTGTACGGTAGCTAGATGTGTGTAGGTCCAAAGAAGAGAGGTACTCGCCTAGCCGTTTATGAGGTGTTCCGAATTCCCTTAATGGGACCAGGTCCCCGGGAGAATCGACGTCAACCTGCGTCTTCGCGTTCCTCTCGAGTTCGGCCGCCTTGAACCCGCCC
>JAGXLQ010000019.1 GCA_018334595.1 Candidatus Bipolaricaulota bacterium
GGAAGGTCAAATCTAGGATTGGCACTACTGTTACTACGGACGGGAATATCAAACACTACGTTGACGCCGTCCGGGCGAAGGGGGCCCACTACTGATGATTGCAAAAACATTCGTCGGAGCTGTGGTCGATGTAGACTGGTTAACGGCCGGCGGCAACCGGGTCTTACCCAGTATTAAGGTCGTTGAACCTCCTGAAGTTGGGGTGAAGGACAGCCGCGACGGGCTGAGAAGCGCGATGATTAGCTCAGGCTTCGGTCTTCACCCGAGGAGGACTGCTTCAATGAACTTCCGTTCTCGCAGCTATCTTGGGAACCCCGTACAGTCGTCTACCTGTAGCCCCCAGGAAATTAGGGAACACAGCAGGAAGGCCTCCCGACCTCTCCCCGAGGGAAGTAAGTCCTGCATCGGAGTCGGGCTCTCGGAAACGGAAGAGTTGTCATGCCCGGAGAGGGTGCCGACAGCACGGGAAATAGAGGGCGGGTAACGTTGGCCAGAGAGCGGGAGAACGAAGACTTTTCGGTCGGGGCGGTTGCCAATTCGAGACCGGGCGCTCAACCCGTGAATAGTTATTGCGTCGTGGCAGAGGCGTCCCGGGGACTACCTAACCACCTCGGACTAGCAGCCGTAACCAGCCATAATAGTCTCGAACTTTTCCGCACCGTTGCAGATCTTGATCAATCTGATAAAATTAATCCTGTACATATCTCCGAAGCAATCCAATATAAACGGACAAGAGAGAAATTTTTGCTTGAGGAAGGGGTATAATGATGAACAGAACGCCTCCGTTGAGTCTAGCGGTTGTATTATCACTTTTCATAGTAATTTTTCTGGCAGGAACGACTCCTATGGCTCAGGAGACTCAGCCCGAGGAGACTTTCATCGTTAAAGAGATAATAATATCCGGTAACACCGAGATTTCCGAGGAAGAGATACTAAATACTTTGGGACTCAAGACAGATCAAGAGACAACGAAAGCGGAAGCAGAAAGCAGGTTAACTGCCGTCAAAGATATGGGGGTTTTTAAAAAGGTCGATACAGATATGAAGGCTTCCGATGGGCAGTTGACCCTGGAGATAGAGGTTCAGGAATACCCCGTCGTCAAGGAGATCGAATTTATCGGGACGAGCTCATTGGGAGATCAAAAACTAAAGGACATACTGTCAAAAGCGGGGATCAAGACAGGCGAACCGGTGGACCGGAATAAGTTGGAACAGGGACTTGAAGATATCATCAAGGAATACGAAGAAAGAGGTTACCCGTTCGTGACCGCCGGAGATATTGATATTGGGGAGACCCTGACGGTCGAGATAATCGAGGGAAAGCTATCTAGTTTACGGATCGAAGGGTTGAAGACGGTCCCCGAAGAGGTCGCAATTAATCTCGTAGAAATTCCCAAAGGGGAAGTAATACGACTGTTTGACCTGCAAATGACCTACGTCAACCTCAGGGGCTCGGCCTACTTTTCCAACGTAGAAGTCGCGCCGGCAAGGGGATACAAGCAATCGGATATTATTTTACGCTGGCAGCTGGAGGAGAGAACTCTACTCGAAGAAGAAAGAGAGGGGAGCAGAGTAGAAATAGACGGCAATAAGGTTTTCTCTGACGGGGCCCTTCAGGACTTAATCCGCCCCCTGCCTTCCGGAAAGGTGAATAACTACGAATTGTTGAAAGCGTTGAAACCTGTCTACGAAAAATACGTAACCAGTGGATACGTTTACGCCGACCTGTCACTAACCGGGGTAGAAAACGGGACGTTCAAGGTAGAGGTAACGGAAGGCGATATAGAGTCAATTAACATCAAGGGTAACGATAGGACTTCCCAGAAGGTGATTACCAATAAGCTCAACTTTTCCGTGGGCGACCCATACAACTCGGACGAGGCTCAGAATTCAAGGAGAAGAATTCTTGATCTGGGCTACTTCAACGAAGTCAACGTCGAGCCAGCAAAGACGGACGAAGGCCTTGTCCTGGACCTCAACATTAAGGAAAAGACGAGGCTTAACAGCCTAAACGGTGGCCTCACGTGGTCGGGCGGAGGTCTGGCCGGAAAGCTGACGGTATCGACAAAGAACCTATTCGGCGTGGGCCAAGACGTTACGCTAAACATAAATCGAGGGTTCTCTCTAGACTCGGAGCTGGGCGGCAGTCTGGACTGGAAGAACGTCTACTACCCAAGTCAATTTAACTTTACCAAGGTCAGCCTCTACAGGGACCTGGAGTCTGAATTCGGCTCGTCTCTTAGCCGTCAGGGAGTTAAAGCGTCGTTTGGTTTTCCTTTTACGGGTAACCTATCGTTGAACATGGGCTACAGGGCCGAGTGGGTGTCGGAGGGTGACGACACCGACGGGTCTTTGACGAACATTGTGAATTCTGATCTGGTCTTTGACGACAGGAACAACCCAAATTTCCCCACTTCCGGGTCACGGGGGGTTTTGACAATTGAAAAGGCCGGAGACTTCGCCCCCGGAGTAAGCTTCACCAAGTTCAAGGGTGAATGGCGACAGTACTTTGAATTGCCCAAGGTCAACCTGATCGAGGATAACACGCAGGTAATCGCCCTTAGGTCTCTTTCTGGAGTGGGCTTTGGAGTACCACCCGAATACAAGAGTTATCTGGGCGGCCACTCAACCCTTAGAGGGTATGGAGGTTTCCCCACCACAAATTACAGCATTCTCAATACCGAATACAGACTTGAACTTCTGGAGAATGACTTTTACATAACCTCCTTCGTCGATGCGGGCATCGTCTTAGATGATATCGACGACCCGGACGTGTTGAGCTCAGCCGGACTGGAATTAAACCTGCAGATGTTTGGCCATCTAAGAATTGGTGCCGCCTGGGCCCTCGAAGAAGACTTCGAATGGTTCCCGACGCTATATTTTGGAATTGGGCCAATCTTCTAATCCTTTAGAGGTTGTCGAGTTAATCTAGACCAAATAGAGAAAGGTTCATCATGAGGTGAGATATTTTGTCAACAACAAAATTAGTTACGACGTTAGTAATTGCTTTAATCCTAGGTTTTGCCGGAGGATTTGTCTCTCAGTTAGTAATGGATGACGGAAGTGACCTCTCCAACCTCTCTTCCAAGGTAGACGCGATAAACGAACAGGTGGGCGACCTACGAAGCGAGTCCTCCTCATTCGCTACTACCGACGCTTTAGAAGACCTCCGATCTCAGATCGAAGGCTTGAGCGCGGACGGAGGCTCAACCGGCTCTTCTAGCAGCGACTTCGACCTCTCCAAACTAGAATCGGACTTCAACTCGCTAAAGTCGGAGGTCGAAGAGCTAAAATCTCAGGACACTTCCGCCTCGGGGTCCGGGGGTTCGTTAAAGATCGGTTACGTGAACGCAAACGAGGCGTTCACCGTATTTACCGATGCCGTGTCCGAGGAACGCTCCCAGGTACAAACGCTTGAAGAGGAAATGCTTTCCCTGAGAGAACAGGCGATCCAGGGCGAGATTACCGTGGAGGAATATCAGCAGGCGATAGATATTAAGCAGGCCGAGGTACTCAAGGCCCAATTAGACATAAACCTGTCCATGGTCGATAAGATGATAGAATCCACGGGTTTCAGTAACTACGCCGACAGGCTCAGAGAGTTACGCAATCAGTTCGACCCCGTGATCGAAGAATTAGAAAACACCCTGACTGACCTGAAGAACAACTCTGCCAGCCCGGAAGAGGTCTCCAACCTGCTTTCGCAGGTCAACAACCAGTACACTCAACTGGACGACCTCTTGACCAACTTGATCGAAAGCAAGATCGCCCAGGTCACAAACAACCTGGCCGATGCAGGTTCCTACGACATGGTCTTCCGAGAGGCAAACGTCCTACTCGCGCAAAACCAGTCATCCATAGATAACTTGACCGACCAGGCAAAAGAGGAACTGCGTAAGGAAATAGCGTAGAAGTCCGGGAGGCGGAAAAGGTGAAAATGGACATAGAAGAAATCAAGGAAAAAGTAATCCTGCGTTACCCCTACCTGCTTGTGGACAGGGTTGAGGAGATAAGGGGTGAAAGGATTACGGCGATCAAGAACGTTACGATAAACGAGCCCTTCTTCCAGGGGCATTTTCCGGAGCCTCATCCCTCAGTTACCCCCGGCACAATGATCATCGAGGGAATGGCGCAGGTTGCCGGATTGCTCGCGGGTGAGAAAATTGGAGATGAAGAACTTGGTTACCTTGTAGGTGTGGATAACGCCAAGTTTAAAAGACAGGTAACTCCTGGAGATCAGATCGTCTACCGCGGCGAATTGGATAGATCCAGGAAAAATATCTATCGGGTGAACGTTGAAGCCAGAGTGGAAGATACGATTGCCGCTTCGGCGCTAATCACGCTGGCATACGAAGTCAACGGATAAGACCAGCATTTAAGAGGCCGGGCCAACCCGCCCGGCCTCTACTGTTAATTCTTTTGGCCCTCCATAAGATCAGCCAGGCTTTCACCCTCTCTCTTTCGGGTGATTTCGACCAGCCCGAGAGGAGTCATATCGATGAAATCTGCGGGAACCCTGTCCTTTCTTAGGTTAGACTTGAGCCGGTTAATCACCTTTTGCTGGTCCCTATCTGTATACATATCAACGAAATCTACGACGATGATTCCACTAATCTTCCTTAACCTCAACTGAAGGGGAATCTCGTCCGCTGCAGCGAGGTTTGTATTAAGTATCGCCCTGGCCTGATTTTTGTGGTTGACGTTGCTTCCGGTATTTACGTCAATTGCCGTGAGGGCTTCCGTCTCGTCAATCGCAAGATAGCCACCCAGTTCAAGGGGGACCTCTCGCTGGAGACATTTCTTTAGGGCCTGCTCTACCCCGTAGTTCTCGAACAGGGGGGCGTTCTTCTCGTAGAACTCTATCCTATCCTTGTAGTCGTTCATTCTCAGGTAGTGGATATAGTCAAGTATGTCATCATAAACGTCCTTGGAATCCGTTACCACACGGTCCACGTCGTCGAGAAGTCGATCTCTGATGGTTCTCCGCACGATGTTGGTGTGCGCGTGAAGTAAATGGGGAGGTTTGACCTTTTTCGCCTCCTCCTCAACCCCCTTCCAGGTACCCAGCAGGAAGTTAAAGTCCCGCTTTAAGTCACTTGCTGAGGCATTCATCGAGGCTGTGCGCGCGATTAGCCCCTCGCTATCTTCCTTAAGGTCGCGGGCTACGTCTTTTAACCTCCGAACCTCCTCGTCGTTAGTTATCCTGCGTGATATTCCGAGCCTACTGTCCTTGGGGAGAAAAACCCAGTAGCGACCGGGCAGGCTAACTTTAGTAGTCCCCTGGGGATTCTTGGTACCGATGACCCCACGCTTGACTTGAATGATCAGGGACTCTCCCTCGTTAATAACCTTGTTTATATGCGGTGGGTATTCGTTGGGATCGAAACCCCGGCTTCTCAGTATTGCCTGGTTTATCTCACTTCGGGACAGAAACAGGCTCTGCTCTTCGCCCACGTCGACGAAGGCCGATCCTAGCCCGGAGAGAACGTCTTCCACCCTCCCCTTGTAAATGTTGCTTACCAGCCGATCTTCCTGAAAGTCCTCGTAAAATATCTCAACTAATTTTCCGTTTTCGGTAATAGCCACTCTTTTCTCCGAATTGCTACCTTCCGGCGAAGTAATCAATATTTGTTTCATGTTATTTTAATCACCTTTTTATCGCTTTCCGCCTCATCTAATAGCTGTTCGATCGGTATGTTCAATTCCGGATGGACCAAACCAGGATTTATTTCAACGAGGGGGAGGAGGACAAATCGCCTGTTCTGAATTTCTGGGTGGGGTACGTCAAGTGAATCTACGTGGGTTATTTCGCTTCCAACCAGTAAAATATCCAGATCAACCAACCTAGGCCCCCAGTTAAGAGAATCTATTCTTCCGATCCTCTTTTCCACCTCTTTGCAAAGAGAAAGGATCCTCTGTCCTTCCAAATCTGTCTCAATCCTGATGGCGGTATTGACAAACCACGGTTGCACGGGTCCCACAGGTTCCGTTTCGTAAAAAGATGCCTTGTCTACTACCTTTAGGTCACCAATCCTAGCCAATAGGCTAATCGAGTTGTCGATGTTGTTACGCCGTTTACCCAGGTTGGACCCCAAACCGATGTACGCATCAACCATTAGACATCAACCAAAATCACAATTACAACCTAACCCAAAAACCATTAGTGAACCTTCTAAATTAAATTAAATAGCTAACTTAAACATTACTGATATTAAGATACGGAATAAGACATAATTTATCAACAAAATCAGGGGATTGTTGAAACGTTTCAGCCAGTTGGTATAATGAATTAGTATATTTTCTAGAGTGCATTTATTATATCAATCTCAATATAAGGAGGGTATCGTGCCTTTTTTATCAGGAACAGAGTTAGAAAAAGTCTATAGTGAGGCAAAGGAATCTGGATACGGGTTTATAGCTTCGAACATAGCTGAACCGAATACCCTGATCGGGTTGTTTGAAGCGGCCGAGGAAAAGAAATCTGACCTGGTGCTACAAATGAGTAATAGCGCCTCCAAGTTTGCGGGGGATGGCAATCCACTGACCGGACTCAGGGCAATGTCCAATTATATCCAGGAGCTCGCGGAGAATTACGATTTCGGAGCCTTCCTCAACATGGACCACCTGAAGGAAAGCAATATGGACTTCATCAAAGCAACGATCGACGAAAAGCTCGCGTCCTCAATCATGATCGACGCTTCGAAGAAGACCTTTGAAGAGAACGTAAAGATCTCGAAAGAAGTCGTCGACTACGCCCAGGGAAGTGGAATAATAATCGAGGGAGAGCTTGGAAAGATCAAGGGAGTTGAAGACGAGGAGACGGCGTCAGCCGAGGCATTCTATACTGATCCTGATGAGGCAGTTGAGTTCGTAGATAGAACCGGGATTGACCTCCTTGCCGTTTCAGTCGGCACGCAGCACGGAGTAAGCAAGGGCAAGGACATCGAGCTACGCGAAGACCTGGTAAAGAAGATCGACGACGCACTAACCGACGCCGGGTTCAATACTCCCCTAGTGCTACACGGTTCTTCCGGTCTGGTCGAGAACCAGATCAAGAAGGTTCTTGACTTTGGCGTGTGCAAACTCAACAAGGACACGAGGTACCAGTACGAATACGCCAGAGCAGCGTACGAGTTCTACGCGGAGCACAAGGATTCCATCATCCCTCCTGAAGGCGTTAAAGATGATAGAGAGGGGTTCTTTTCCGATACAGACTGGAGCCCCGTCAAATCAGACTTTGACCCCCGTGTAGTTTCCAGAAAAATTAGGGGAGAAGTCAAGAAAACGGCAAGTAACCTCTTTGAACAGGCTGGTTCGGTAAATAAGAGCCTGTACATGGAATAGCAGAATCTCTTTATAAACCTGGGTGATAAACTTGAAAAAGATTGGTCTGGTAACCGGAGGTGGCGATTCTCCTGGAATCAACGCAGCAATAAGGGCAGTCGTTAGGAAGGCTATGTCCGAAGGAATAGAAATCATGGGATTCAAAAATGGGTGGGCTGGCCTATTGGAAAACGATGGACGGACTCTGAACAGACAAGACGTGTCGGGTATTTTGCCGGTTGGTGGAACGATGCTGGGGAGTTCACGCACCAACCCTTTCTCAATAGAAGGCGGCGCAGAACAGGTAATTGAAAACTTCAACGATAATGACCTGGACGCTATAATTGCAATCGGTGGGGATGATACCCTGGGAGTAGCTCACAAACTTAAAGATCATGGAGTGAAGACCATCGGAATTCCTCAGACGATCGATAACGACCTCGCGGAAACCGAGTATTCTATCGGTTTTGACTCTGCACTAACTCAGGTATCAAAGTCTCTTGACAGACTTCACACCACCGCGTCCTCACACCACCGCGTAATGATTCTAGAGGTCATGGGAAGGGATTCAGGATGGATCGCCTTGCTAGGAGGCCTTGCAGGTGGGGCAGACGTGATCCTCGTCCCGGAAGAACCGTTCGACGTGTCGGAAATAAAGAAGAGGATTAAGGAACGGGAGGCTGCGGGAAAGTTCTTCTCACTCGTAGTTATCGCTGAGGGTGCGGCTCCGAGCGAATTGGACCAGCAGATAACTCGTGACTCCGGTACGGACTCGTTCGGACACGTTAAACTGGGTGGAATCGGCCATTATCTTTCGGATCAGCTAGATGCCATCCTCAACATGCCCATTCGTGTGACCACTCTTGCTTACCTCCAACGCGGCGGAGAACCCACCGCGTTTGACAGGTTGTTAGCCACGAGATGCGGCGTTTCTGCCGTAGAGTTCTGCATTGACGGGAAAAACGACGTCATGACAGCCCTAAAGGCAAATAGGGTACAGCCAGTTAGCATGGAAAAGGTGATATCCAACTCCCCCAAGGAACTCGAAGACCATCTGCTAAGGATGAAGGATCTGTTCTACTAACCAACAATAGATGAGAAGTGCCCGGGGAGAAGGGCGATTGAAGATTTCAGCTTCTTCTAATGAAGGTTGGAATGTCCAGATCGTTCTTCTCCCTTGAGCCACCGTTGTTAGACTTAAACGCTATTTCCTGGATGTCCTCTTCCGCACCATTCGGCCCGCTGTCTGGATACCCAGTGGCAATGATCGTTAATTTAACGGAACCCAAACCTTCTTTAATCGCCGTTCCAAACATTATGTCCGCTTCGTTGGACGCCGCTTCCTGTACCATCTGAGCTGCCTCAGTTACCTCGTCCAGCGTCAGGTCGGAGTCACCCGTAATATTGAGGATGACTTTCTCCGCACCCTCGATAGAACCTTCTAAGAGAGGTGAGGAGATCGCGCTTTGAGCCGCCTTCTTCGTCTTTGAGTCGCCCTCGGCCTCACCGAGACCCATAAGAGCCGGCCCGCCGTTTTTCATCGCGTTGCGGATGTCCGCAAAGTCAAGGTTTATCATACCCGGGACCGTTATCAACTCAGATATCCCCCGAACGCCCTGCATAAGGATCTCGTCCACTAACCTAAACGCGTCCATCAAGGAAATCTCTTCAGGCGCGATCTCTAGCAACCGGTCGTTGGAGATGGTGATTATTGTGTCGACCTTATCGGTCAGACTCTTTAATCCGTGTTCTGCCTTATCAGCCCTTTCATTGCCCTCAAAGGTAAACGGCTTCGTCACTATCCCCGTGGTCAGAATTTCCATCTTTTGGGCAACTTCGGCGATAACCGGCGTCGCACCAGTACCCGTGCCCCCGCCCATGCCGCAAGTAATAAATAGCATGTCAATATCCTGGAGGAGCTGCTCAATGGTCTGCTGGTTCTCCAGAGCCGCCTCTCGTCCTACTTCTGGGTTACCGCCAGCACCCAAACCACCGGTTAGTTCCTTTCCTATCTGTATTGCCCGGTCGGATTTGTTGATCTCCAGGACCTGCGCATCAGTATTTATCGACACGAGCTGAACGCTACCGACCCCCGCCTCTACCATCCTGTCAATTGCATTGTTTCCGCCGCCGCCAACACCGATAACCATAAGTTTAGCAAGGTCATAGTTAGATTGGTAGTTCTGTGTATTCATCTTCTTCTCGTCCTGCACGTCTTTGGTATCCTCATTTAACCCACCTTCCTTTGACCCACTATCTTCTTCCCCGGGCGAAGACTTGTAAAAGTCCTTCATCACCCCGTCTAATGGGTCACTTCCTACAGATTTCTTCTTCCTAGCCATTTTCTATCACCCTTTCTACTAGAGTAGAATAGTCTTCAGCTCCGTGGGAGTTTGGAGCGTACTCGAATATCGTCTTGTTATAACTTGAGGACTCGGACAACCGAACGTTCGTTCTGATCGGTTCGGTCACCTTTCCATCAAAGTGTTCCTTCAAAGTATCGTATATCTCCTTGCTTTCGTTCGTACGCTTATCGTAAAAAGTCGGGATAACCAGTGAAACACGCACGTCTCTGTCCAATATTTTGTTTATCTGTCTGATATTTTCCAGCAGGTTTCTCACGCCGACCAGGGCAAGATAATCCATACTTACGGGTAGATAGGCCTTTTTAGCATATATCAGGGCATTCTGATTCAGCAGGGACAAACTTGGCGGACAATCAAGGATGATGATATCGTAGTTATCGACATCGGACATCCTTCTCATTAACATCGTCTCTCTGCTCGTCTGCCCGGTGAGTATCTTCTCTGCCTGAGCAGCTGTCTTGTCGCTGGGCAAAAGATAGAGGTTTTCTCTGACCTCTACCGTACAACTGTCCGGAGTTTCATCCTCTACGAGCATATCGTAGAGCGACCTCTCGTATTCGGGATCAAACCACGTAGCGAGACTTCCCTGTGGATCGACATCTACAAGCAGGGTTTTATATCCTCTCAATGCCAGACCACCGCCAAGATTTACTGCAGTAGTTGTCTTCCCCGTACCTCCTTTCTGGTTAATGATGGCGATTTTTTTCATGGGTCAGATTACCTCACTTTGAAATTCTGGACTGGCGATAACTCGCCGGAAGAACAGTGCCCTACTTCCGGAAAAAGCTCGCGAGCCACCGAAATATATCGGATGTGGGAGAGCTCCCCCTCCCAATCTCCCTCTTCCCGTTCCTCAAAAAGTCATGGGAGTCGACCGAGTACTTAAGCAAGCCAACCGAGGTGGCATAAATTGGAGATTCGACGATATCCCTCAACCCGTGAATGTCGGGTGGAGTCGATCCACGACGCATGGGCACCCCATAATGTCTATGCCCGTACTCGACGACGCCGTTCAGTAAAGAAGTGCCCCCCGAGAGGACAACGCCGGACGGTATGAGGTCTTCGTACCCGGCATCTTCAACCTCCTGGAAGGACATATCGAAGATTTCTTCCACCCGCGGCTCAATTACCTTAGCCAGATTTTTCAGGGGAACTCTTCTCTGTTCGTCGCCACCTACGGTGGCGACTTCAACCTGCTTGTTCTCGTTTTCCTCGTCTACGTAGACGGTTCCGTGGTCGATCTTAATCTCCTCTGCGGTTTCCAGAGGGGTGTGCATGCCAACCGTGATGTCGTTGGTAATGTGCTCTCCGCCCAGCGGTATAACCTTGGAAAACCAGATATCCCCCTTCTTAAATACGGCGAGATCCGTAGTCCCACCACCAATATCCATAAGCAAAACACCTAGCTGCTTTTCAGCAGACGACAGAACGGCGTAAGAGGAAGCAAGCGGTTCGAGAACCAGTTGGTCTATGCCGATGTTTAAGGACTCGAGACATCTCCTCAGGTTATGCACCGCAGTGCTCGCACCCGTAACAATATGAACGTCTGCTTCCAGACGAGTCCCGGTCATCCCTATCGGGTCGGTGATACCTTCCTGGTCATCGACCACGAACTGTCTGGGGATAATGTGAATCATCTCGGACTGAGGGGGGATCTGCTGCATAGCCTTCGCAGTCTCGATTACCCTTCTGACATCGTCCCTTCTAATGACGTTGTCCGACCTATTTATCGAAACAGTCCCCGTGTTGTTCAGATAGTTTATGTGCTTTCCCGTAATTCCCACATAAACCGATTTCACGTTTACGTCCGCCATCTTCTCGGCGCGTTCAAGTGCTTTCCTTATAGAATTGGTGGTCTGACCAATGTCTACCACTACGCCCTTCTCCAGCCCCCTTGAGGGCGCCTGACCAAAGCCCACGATTTCTATTGAATCATCGATTACGTTGGCAACGAGTGCGACAATTTTAGTAGTTCCAATATCCAACCCGACAACAAGATCCTCGCTTTCCATTGGATCACCACCCAGAATGACAGTAGAACTTAGGAACGGTCATCATATTATAATAAAGTGAAAAAGTCAGAATATTTTTGATTGTTCGCTCCTGAACCCACATTTTTATTTTTTGTTAAAAACTTACCATTTCCGATCAATCCCCCAACTGATCGGAAACCTAAAGCCTCCAAATACTATATTATTTACCAGATATTTCCAGACCTGTTCTAAAGCCCAATCTATCTGAGAACTGGCCGGTTATAACTGTTACTAATAATATAATAAAGATTCAATTGATGCAAAGATTTTCGGAGTGTCAATCCTAAATGACCTCAACCTCGGTGACGAGTGTCACTCCGAATTCTTTATACACTCTCTCTTGTAAAATGTCAATTAGATTTTGGACGTTTGCGGCCGTGGCGTGGCCGTCGTTGAGGATGAAATTTGCGTGCTGGTGAGAAACGACCGCATCTCCTACTCTCATTCCCTTGGCACCAACTATATCTAACATCTCTCCGGCCGTCTTGTCAGCTTTGGAAGGGTTCTTGAAGATAGAACCTGCGGAGGGGAGTGAATATGGCATTTTACTTCTTCTCGTGGAAAGGATCTCGCTCATAGAAGGCTGATGACTAGAGCGATCGAGCCGAAACTCGGCTCTGAGAACTATCTCCCCGCTGTAAAGGAAGGGACTATTCCTATATTCGAAAAAGTCGTCAAGTACATCCATCTCTTTTACTTCGCCGTTCTCGCTCAAATAGGTCACCTTGGTCAAGAAATCTGAAACCTCGTACCCGAAGGCACCGGCGTTCATTGTGACCCCGCCCCCTATCGTGCCCGGGATGCCCGTGACGAAGTTAAAACAGGAACATCGGTAATCGTTGGCGACGTCGGCCAACTTGTACAGCGGGGCTCCCGACTTAACGTCGAGCACATCGCCGTTAACGGAGTGGTCGGCAAACTTGGGCCCAACCCTGACGATCAGACCGTCAAAGCCACTGTCAGCAACGAGAAGGTTGCTGCCATTGCCAATAACCCTCCATTCCAAACCCATTTCGTCGGCGTAGTTCAACCCACGCTTTAACTCAGCAATTGTCCCTGGTTCGCAGAAATAGCTTGCGGGCCCACCTATGTTCCACGTCGTGTATTTACTCAGGTTCACGTCCTGTTGAAGAAAACTCGATCTCGTTTTTTCAATGATCGATGTCGGCATAGTAAACTTCGTCTCCTTGCCCTAAACGCTCCC
>JAGXLQ010000165.1 GCA_018334595.1 Candidatus Bipolaricaulota bacterium
TGTCATCGTCGTTCCCGAACTTTGGTCCCTTGTTCCATAATAACTGGCGTACCTCCTCTCCGGTAGGATAGGTCCCATCGTCTTCAAAATTCGTCTTCAGCGCGTGGTAGAGTTCATCTCGGGTCAACTTCTTATCTTCGAAGACCAGGGCCTCTATCGCGGCGATGGAGTCACCGGCCGTCATGGACCCAACTGTAGGCCCACCGTCAGCCGAGTATACAGAACCCCCTTCGATTAGCGATTTCCCCCGCTCTATTGTGTCCTCGATCAAAGAGGATCTAAACGCGTTGATGTCGTGCTGGATATGGACCTCGTCGTTCATGTGCTCCGTGATTACCTGGAGGTCCATGTAATATTTTAGCGGGTTCTTAAATGTCTCCAGGATCTCTCGCCCGCTCTCGAACGTGCGTATATCCTTCTCTATTGGACGCAAGTTTATTCCTGTCTCTGGGTCCTCACCACCATTAAGTATCAACTCTAGGATCTTGGCAACGTTCAGCCAGGCTCCCTTCGCGGCAAAGTCCCACTTACCTGGTATAGACGCCTCTATACACCCTACTGGAGCCCAGTTATAGAGGTCTTCCTCGGCGACCCCCATGTTCTTTAACATCCTGGTTACACCTTTGTCGTTGTAAAACGCCGGCATACCCCCCGAGTGCTCCTGGACTACCTTCAGCGCCTCTTCCATGAATTCTTCGGACGCCCCTTCGAACCACTTGAGGGAGACGGAGGGTTTAGGTAGACCCATGTTCCGGGTTGCGTCAAGTACCACGTTGGTAACCTCGTTAACGGCGTCCTGCCCGTCCTTAGTCTGTCCGCCGATTGCGAGGTTTTCCGCCATGTGGTAACCGGGAAAGAACTTTGCACCGCTCCATGGTCGGAGCTTGTTGACCTCGTTTGCCTTGACGAAAAAGGCTTCGACCAGCTCGAGCGCCTCTTCTCTGGTCAACCTCCCTTTCTCGATGTCCTTCTTGTAGTATGGATACAGGTACTGATCAAACCTTCCTAGTGATATGGCGTGCCCGTTAGATTCTATTTGAATCGCCAGGTGGATGAACCAGACTGCCTGTAGCGCCTCCCAGAACGTCTCTGCCGGGTTTTCAGGGGCATTCCTGCAGTTGTTCTGCATTTCTTCTAGCTCTTTTCGTCTGGCCGGATCTTTCACTTCCTCCGCCATCTCTTCCAATCTATTCGCAAATCTGTGAGCGAAGTCGATTACCGCCCGGTTTGACTTAATTACGGACTCCAAGAACCATTTCTTCTTTGCGCTTCCAGGTTCCCTCAGGTCTAGTTCATCCAACTTGTCTTCCGCGTGTTCGATAATTCCCTTTAAGCCCTGACTGAGCAGGTCTTCATAGTCTGGCAGTACGTTGCCAAAGCCGCCCTCGGATACCCAGCCTTCATCTATTGCGCCGATGTCCCACGCCTTATTTGCTTCCTCGGGTAAGAGTTCGCGGAGGTTTTTCAATGTTGTCTTGCCACGCCAGTATTCAATTACTTCCCTAATCTGCTCTTCGGCGTCTTCAGCAATTGTGAATACGTCATTTGGCCGTTCTTCGAAATAGTAGGGCTCCCCGTCCAGTTCCTCCTCTATCCATTCAACAGAGTACTCGGGAAATATCGGTGCAGCACGGGGGCTACGGGCTTGATTACCGACGATCAGGTCGCCCTCCCGAATGTATATGCTCATTCCGGATAGGACGTCGGAGAAAGCCTTCGCTCGGCGAACTGTAATCGGTTCCCCGACCGTTTCTTTCATCGATTCGGTAAATATTGTTGCCCGCTCCGAACAGATCTCCGGAGTTTTGTCGAGAAGTTCGTCTCTCAGCGTTTTCGTTCTTTTGCTCATAATTACACTCCAAAGTCTAAGCTTATCGGTCGATACACTAGAGCCTTTCTGATTACAGTCCGGGAAAGCTATCGGGCACCACTCTGGGCCAACACGAGCTTGTTCAAGAATAATGCAAATATAAGGATTATTCCCCACAGCGCGCTCGCCAGGTGTGAACTTAACCCCATCAGGTTGAAACCGCTGCTAATAAACTGAAGTATGATTATTGCCAGGAAAAGTCCTGTTACCTTACCGATTCCCCCATCGGGACTGATTCCTCCAAGCACGCATATTAATACTGTAAGCAGGAGATAGGAGAAACCCGCCCCGGCCTGAGCTGAGTTATATCGCGTGATCATGATAAAAGCCGTTATCCCGGCCAGAAAACCGGATGTTAAATACGTCCTGAACAGTACCCACTTCGTATTTACGCCGGAAAACCTCGTGGCCGTCTCGTTTGAACCGACCATGTAAGCACTCACACCGTAAGGTGTCTTCGAAACAATTACGGCAAATATAGCTATTATTGCACCAAAAATGATCAATGGGACTGGTATTCCCAGGATCGTCCCGTTCCCGAGGTAAAGAAAGCTCTGCGGGAAGCCGGCAATGATATCTCCTTTCGTCACGATCAGCGCCACTCCTCTCAGGAATATCATCATACCCAGCGTCCCGATAATTGGAGAGACACCAAAAACTGAAATGATTATTCCATTTAACGAGCCTGCGGCTATCGCGGTAAGCATCGCCGCGACCACGGCAAGAAGAATAGCTGTCGGCCCGTTCATACCAGTCAAAACGATAGCAGCTACGATCCCGGAAAGGTTGGCTATGGAAATAACTGAAAGGTCAATTCCTCCGGTCAGCATTGGTCCCATCTGGGCCAGGGCTAATAGTCCAAGCATAGGTAGCTGAAACGCCATCGACTGCAGAAAACCTATCTTGAGAAACTCACCCCCCGTAGCGCCCCCGATCATAATCAATATCAGGACGAGTATGAGGAAGAGTACCAGTATCTCCCCATGCCTCTCTCTTAACCGGTTTATCCCTTCGATAATGTTCATATATACCTCCTTATGCCGTTGACAGAACGCTTCCGCGTCTCAGCTTTCTCTGCACCGCGGTGACTACAACGGCGACCAGTATTATCAAACCCGTTGCGACCTTGAACCAGTACGAGGAGACACCGAGAAGAATAAGGCCGTTCCGAACGATAGCGAGGAGCAACACGCCGAGTACCGTTCCAATAACGCTTCCCCTACCACCATATACGCTGGCGCCACCTATTACTACAGCAGCAAGGACGTCGAGTTCTCTGCCTACGATGGCGTTCGGCTGAATTACCTGTGTCTGCTGGGCCTGGACCACCGATGCGATCCCTGCCAGAAATCCCATATATCCGTAAGCGAAGACCATCAACTTAAATATGGAGAACCCAGCCCTGCGGGCTGCCTCCTTGTTTCCACCCATGGCGTACAACTTCCTCCCGGTGGTCGTCCTATTCAGGACAAACCAGGTGACAATAATTGCTCCAAGCCAGAACAGAACGAGGATAGACAAACTAACCGGCCAGGCGTCGGGTCGATCTATATTGATAATGTTCATCTGTGCAAACTTGGTGAAAGAAGGTGGCAGTGTGTATATCCATTTTCCTCCCGTAATGAACTGCAGTAGGCCGTTGAAGACGTTGAGGGTCGCTATAGTAACCACGACCGCCGGCACTCCGGTGAAGAATATTATCACCGCATTCACCGAACCCAACACGACCCCCACTACACCCGGTATCAAAAATGCGAGAAACAGGTTT
>JAGXLQ010000166.1 GCA_018334595.1 Candidatus Bipolaricaulota bacterium
GTGTGCTCTTCCGATCTGAGGGGATCACTCTTCTAGTAGTATATTTTGTTCATCCCACTATTCACACAAGAAGTCCCCGGAGACAACCCCCAAATCCTGCAATTTTGCCATCTCATCGCTACCCAAGGAACCCCTCTGCTGCAGGGCAGCGTTCTACCAGAACACAATCCTCACATCTTGGGTTACGGGCCTTGCAGGTTTCCCTCCCGTGGTGGATTAGGTGGAGGTGGAATTGAAACATATCGTCGTCCCTGACGAGTTCGGTCAGGGTCTCGTGATGCTTTTCTCCGTTCATAACGAGCCCGAGCCGTCCTGTGACTCGACGTACGTGAGTGTCAACCGGAAATATTGGCTTATCGAGAGAGAAGAGGAGGACTACCGCGGCCGTCTTCTTGCCTACGCCGTCAAAGCTCATCAGCTCCTTCCAGGCTTCTTCGGGGTCCAGCGACTTCAGGTAGTCCA
Organism: Candidatus Bipolaricaulota bacterium; assembly: GCA_018334595.1. Taxonomy (GTDB): domain Bacteria; phylum Bipolaricaulota; class Bipolaricaulia; order M55B111; family M55B111; genus M55B111. The sequence continues at coordinate 463 of JAGXLQ010000166.1, forward strand.
GGCTGTACTTACCCTTTTCTGCAAGGGAACTCAAGATACCCTTTATCGTCTTTGCCTTTTGGTTCTGCAACCCCCCGGTCGATATCGCGTCAGCTATCTTGCTTACCGGTGCAGTCGCCAGGTCTTCGTAGTCCGTAAACCTGCTCCAGAGGTCCCGTTCGGCTCTGTCGCGATTGTCGTCGTTTGTGTTCTGGGATAGAACCGTCTGAACCAGTGTTCTTAGCGGCCTTTCCCCCCAGTCCTTGTCGATGGGGCCGTAGAGTTTTTCCAGTTCGTTTTTGACCCATATGAGGTTGTCGCGTCGTTCGGAGTTGTTCATGTCGACGGGGGATAGAATAACTGATGAACGGGTACAGCGCAACTTGACAATGGTGTCAGTCCCTCAGATTCACCCTGTGGTCCCCCGTTGCCCGAGGCCGAATTATTGGATAACATTTTATGGTGATAGCATGGCAGGTCATTCCAAGTGGTCCAACATCAAACACAGAAAGGCGAGGCAGGATAAAAAGCGGGCGAAGAAGTTTAGCAAGCTCGTCAAGGAAATAATCGTCGAGGCGAGAAAAAACCCCGACCCGGACGACAACCCCACTCTTGCCGGTGTGATCGAGCGAGCCAGGGACGCTGACATGCCAAAGGAGAACATCGAGCGCGCCCTCAAAAAGGCTCAGGGAAAGCTCGAGGGCCAAAACGTTCAGCAGATGGTATACGAGGGATATGGCCCCAGCGGCGTCGCCGTGATGGTCAAGGCGGAGACCGACAACCGCAACCGGACGAGTACGGACCTGAAAAATATATTCGATCGCTACGGCGGTGAATTGGGTGATGAGGGTTGCGTCCGCTGGATTTTTAACCGGGAGGGGATAGTCACAGTTGACCTTGCCTCACTTGACGAGGAGGATGCCGAGGAGATTCAGCTTGAGGCCATCGAGGCCGGGGCCGAGGAGATTGAAGAAGAGCACTCGGCTCTACGCCTGCACTGCGAGCCGGACGACCTTCAATCCGTCACTGAACACATGGAGGGGGTTAGTGCCGACGTGTCCAGCGAGCTCGTCATGGCCCCGCATAAGTACGTCAACGGAGACGGAGATGTCAGGGACGAGGTCCAGTCTCTAATCGACGAGCTCGAAGAAAACCAGGATATAACGAGCATCTTCCACAACTTCAAGCCGCTGTTGTAGGGAAAAACACTACCGGGCTCTGCGCCTAACCCCGACCAACTTCCTTACCTCCCGCATGTTCTCCCTGGCGATTTCCTCTGCACGGTCACGGCCATGCTGTAGGTATTCTTCCACTTTCCCCGGGTCCTTCTCCAAATCTTCTCTCTTTTCCCAGATCGGTTCAAGGGTCGAGACGAGATGTTCGTACACCGCTTCCTTCAACTCTATGTACATAAGTTCTCCCTCGCGGTGATCTTCCTTGAACCCCTCTAGTACGTCGTCGGGCGCGGTTAACTCCAGGAGGGTAAATAGGTTGGCCACGCCCGGGCTCATTTCCTCTCCCTCAACTCCACCGGGATCGGTTACCGCAGATTTGACCTTTTCCCAGATGGAATCGCGATCTTCCATAAGGCCAATCATGTGCTTCTCGTGGCCGCTCTTGCTCATTTTTTGCTCCGGGTCCGCCGTCGACATTATTCTCGCTCCGTGCCCGATTATCGGTTCCGGTTCGGGAAAGAAGTCCCCGTAAGTGTGGTTGAACCGTCGGGCAACGCGACGGGTAAGCTCAATATGCTGGACTTGGTCTTCGCCGACGGGGACCTTCTCCGCCTTGTACAGGAGGATGTCGGCCGCCTGAAGTACGGGGTAGCTAAACAGGCCCGCGTTTATGAACTCCTTGTCCTGGGATTTTTCCTTGAATTGAGTCATGCGGGTTAGGTCCCCGTAGGAGGTAACGGAGTTTAGTATCCACTGTAACTCCACGTGCTCGACTACGTCGGACTGGATAAACAGGATCGATTCTTCGGGGTCTATGCCACAGGCTATGAGGTCGATTGCCAGTTCGACCGATTGGTCCCTCAGTGTTTCGGGATCGTAATCCGAGGTAATAGCGTGTAGGTCGACAATTGAGTAGACCGTATCGTGCTCCTTTTGGAGGTTAACCCAGTTAGTGATTGCCCCGAAGTAGTTGCCCAGGTGGAGATCGCCGGTCGGCTGAATTCCAGAAAAAAGTTTTGACATTACTCTAATTCACTCCTCTTGTTCGTTTGGATATCATCAAGTTATTGTTTCATCCAGACCGTCAGGATGGTTATATCGGCTCTGCTCACGCCCGGTATCCTCTCAGCCTGCCCCAGCGTACGAGGGTTTACCTCCAGTAACTTTTCCCTTCCCTCGGTTGACAGGCCCTCAATCTCGCTGTAGTTAAGGGAGTCGGGAATTTTCTTGTCCTCCAAACGCCGGAACTGCTCCAACTTCTTTTCCTGTTTCTTCAAGTACCCCTCGTACTTTGCTCTGATCTCTACCTCCTCCCGGACCTCGGGATCTATGTCGTTCGTATGGAGGGAAGCCAGTTCCATGACGTCGGTCCAATCCAGTTCAGGTCGCTTAATTAACTCGTAGAGCGTAGCCCCCTGGTCCTTGAGCGGGGACGTGCCCCGGGATTGTAACATCTCGTTTACCTCCTCTCCGGGAGATACGGAATGAGACTTTAGCTGTTTAATCCTTGAGTTGACGCCCTCCTTTTTCTCTTTATACCCTTTGTATCTCTCCCGGCTGATTGTGCCCAGCTGCCACGCCAGTTCGGTCAGCCTTAGGTCTGCGTTGTTCTCCCTGAGGAGTATGCGATATTCTGCGCGGGAGGGGAGCATCCTGTATGGCTCGTCAACGCCCTTGGTAACGAGGTCGTCTATCATCACCCCGATAAAGCCTTCGGACCTGTTTAAGACTACTCCTTCCTCCGCTCTTGCCTTGCGAGCCGCGTTGATCCCGGCGAGTATACCCTGGCCTGCGGCCTCCTCGTATCCGGTCGTGCCATTTATCTGGCCGGCGGTAAAGAGGCCGTCTACCTTCTTTGTCTCCAGGGTAGCTCTCAGCTGTGCAGGCGGGAGGTAATCGTACTCTATCCCATAGCCATACCTCTCGATGTGGGCATTCTCAAGTCCTTCCATCGAGTGGACTATCTCTTCCTGGATTTCCGGAGGGGAAGAGGTGTAGATCCCCTGGAGATAGTACTCC
>JAGXLQ010000167.1 GCA_018334595.1 Candidatus Bipolaricaulota bacterium
AAAAAAGGATTCAGACTGGCCGTAAAAGCCAAAAAAAGTCCCCCCCAGTACCATTCCCAGAGCGCCCGCGAGGGTGATGGTCGTTCTATCTATTTTTTCTGTAAATAGAATGGCATAAGTTACGATAAAAATTGTGAGTGCAATAACCCAGTTCATATAAGTGATAATAACTAGGCGAAAAAACTAATTCAACAACTCCGCAGGTAAAAACACGTAAGTATCGGCCGATGATCAAGTACCGCGGTTTAACCCCCAATTGAGTTTGTTCCTTACGGTCTCGAAGAATCCACTCCGGATGTCTGGGACGACCATAAGCGTGGGGACTGGTGACTTGGTTATCTTGACGTCCTGCCCGGGTGGTAACCTGCCAACCCGGTTGCCGTCCACTTGGATTACGACCTCCGTCTTCGCCACCAGCGTTATCTCGCTCTCCTCCGAGCAGATGATCGGGATGAGACCAAGCTGGTGGACGTTGAGCGGAGTTATCGTAAGCGCCGGTGTATTCCTGGTGATTAGGGGGCCCCCGCTTGACAGGGAGTAGGCGGTTGACCCCGTGGGCGTGGCCACTATCACTCCGTCGCCGGGGTAGGTGGCGACGCGCGTGGAGTCGAGGTAGAGTTCGACCTCGGCAAAGCTCGATACGTCGCCGCGCGACACGACGACTTCGTTTAACGCGGTGTAGTCCTTGCTCTTCTTCAGGTCTGCGTGATTTATCTGGCACTTAAGCCGGGACAGCTCGTCGATAGTGAATTCGCCGTTGCAGACAGAGGTCAAGCCCCTGACTAGCTCCGTGCAATCCAGGCCGGAGAGAAAACCGAGTCGGCCCAGGTTTATCCCCAGGATCGGTAATTTGAACGAGCTAACCATGTCTGCGGCTCTAAGGAAGGTACCGTCTCCACCGAGGCTTAGTACTAGGGGGTCTGGCTCGGACCCCTCGACACGGGCGGTGAGGTCGCTGATTTCGGAAAAGGACCTAAGTTTTATCCCGTTATCCTCCGCCCAGTTCTCGATATCATCCCGCGCCTTGCTGACGTTGTCGTTGTCCTTGCCTTCGAAGAGAAGTATCTTGTTAAACTTCATTTTATACCAGCCCGTATGGTAATCCAGAAGGCCCGTGGCCGTACAGGCTCCAGGGCATAGAGGGAAAAGGGTACTAGTCTGTTGATTTTACTCAAGCTTTTCACCCGAGGGAATCTATCTGTTCTCATCCACCTAATTATACCTAAGGGAGGTCCAACTTTTGCAAGGACCGTTTAAGGACGGTCGGACGCGGATTCATGCGATATAGTTCCACTTGCAAAATATCCTCTCAATTAGGTCTACGATCAAATATAGTCCCAGTCCGAGGATGGCAAAAGCCAGGATACCGGCGAAGACGTCGGAGTAGGCGAATATTTTCCACGAGTTGTTTATGTAGTAAGCCAACCCCTGATTCGTGTAAGACTCCTCTGCGAGGTAGAGCGCCGCTATACCCAGCCCTATACTTATCCGCACGCTAGTCAGTATTGCGGGCAGGGCGGCGGGAATTACTACGTGTCGGTAAACCTGCAGCCTGCTCCCCCCTGCGCTCTCCACGGCCTTGACGTGGCGGTTGGAGATGTTCTTGGCTGCGTCGCGTGACGAGAGGGCTACCTGGAAGGTAATGACGAGGACGATGAATACGATCCGCGAGAGGTCACCGAGTCCGAAGAGGATTAGGATGACCGGCAAAAAGACTATTTTTGGAATGGGGTAGGCGATGTAGATCATCGGCGAGAGCAACCTGTCGGCAGGTTTCTCAAACCCGATGATCAGGCCCGTTGTCGCGCCGAGGAATACCGATATTAACAGTGAGATTACCAGGCGGAGGGCGCTTCTGAGGAAGTTGGGCCAGATGGCGTTCCAGTGATAGAACAGCATGGAAAACGCCTTGATCGGGCCCGACAGGACCATGCTTTTGGGGCCCGGGACCACCTGTCTCACGATAAAGGCGGCTAGCCACCAGAGCAGCGTCAAAAACAGCAAACTTATCAGGTACCTGCTTATCCCGCTCTTCATGGTAACGCCTCCCTGAGTCTCTGGGCCGTCTTGTAGAAGTTTTCGCTCCTGCGAAAGCCCACTTCCCCCATCGGCTCGTTGGGCACGACCTCCTTGACTGAAGCCGGTGAGGAGGTAAGGACGACTATTCTCTCTCCGAGGAAGGCGGCTTCTTCGATGTCGTGAGTAACTAGCATCATAGTCAGGTCCTTCTCCTTCCAGAGCTCGAGGATTATGTTTTGTAACTTCTCCCGGGTAAATTCGTCGAGTGATACGAGGGGTTCGTCCATCAACAGTATCTTTGGATCGACCGACAGGGCACGGACGAGACCTAGCTTTCTTTTCTCTCCACCTGACAGCTGGGTGGGATAGTCGCCCCTGTACTTCGTTAAGTCTAGCCGGTCGAGTAACTCCTCGGTCCTCGACTTGTCCCCCATGTTGTTCAGGTCCAGGCCGAGCGTCGCGTTCTTCCAGACTGTCTTCCACGGGAGGAGGCCGATTTCCTGAAGTATAAGTGCGACCTTAGAACGGTCCTCCTCGATCGTGATCTCTCCTGAGTAACTGTCGTTTAATCCCGCGACGGTATGCAGGAAGGTCGTCTTTCCGCAGCCGTTTGGCCCGATTACGACCAAGCTCTCCCCCCTGTCGACGTTTACGTCTACCCTTTCGATTATTTTTTTGGAGTGGCCCTTCGAGATGAAATCGACTCTCAATTTGGAGATATTTATCATATTACCTGGTTTCAGATGTCGAGAGAGGAGTCTACTACGTCGTCGTAAGCTATACTGCGGGGAAGAAACTTATGTGATACCGCCCAGCTGACGACTGATTCGTAGGTCTTTTTGTTCGGACTCCCCGGGGGCTCGAACGTCGGCACGTTGAAGAGGTCGGCAAAACTCTGACCGAGGTCCATCTGTTCGATTATCCTTCCTACCTGGGGAAGCGTCGTCGAGATTATCTGTAGTGAGAGTCCGAGAAGCTGGAGCTTGTTTGATTCGTTGGTCGATTTGACGGATTCTCGCCAGCCCCGGTAAAAATTACCGGCCGTCTCCGGCCTGTTTTCGATTAGGTCATCGTTGAATACCATCACAAATGGTGGCAGAGTTACTCCGTCGTAGTTGTCGATCAGGTTTGCCCGGTATCCTTCGAACTCCGGGTTCTCCAGTGCCAGCGTGAGAAGTGGTTCGGGTAATACTGCGGAGATGTAGTTGCCGTTTAAAAGTCCTGTCATCCTTGAGATCAAATCCTCTCTGTCGAGGTAGAATGATTTTTCGTCGACCTCAAAACCGTTATCCGTGAGGAGTTTATCGGTCGCGTATTGGACGTCCCTCCTCGTAGCCAGGACAATCGATTTTCTCTCCGTCCCGTCCAGCCAGTTAGCTACCAGGTCTTCCAGTGAGGTGACCTCGTAAAATTTGCTGGACAATAGCCCGTAGTACTGATCGGTGTTATTGGGGTCAAATATCGTGGAAGTCACCGATATATTGCCCGTTCCGGTGATACCGTATATACTGCTGGACAGGTCCGTAATGCAGCAGTCTGCCAGGCCCCCACTTACCAACCGGACGGCCTCGCTGGAACCCTTGGTCGCCCTCAAGGAGAGC
>JAGXLQ010000020.1 GCA_018334595.1 Candidatus Bipolaricaulota bacterium
TCAATATCCGCACCTCGACGAGCTCCCCGTCCTCAATGATCGGAAGGGTCTTTACACCTGACCTTTGCGCAAGTTCGAGGAGGCTTTCGTTAATCGTCTCTCCTTCTTTCGCTATGAGGTGGTCCCTCTTGTATATGTCCTCGGCCACCTCATAGCCGATAATCCTCTTTCTCTCTTCCCTTATCTCTTCGTTCTTCTCCCGCAATCTCTTGACGACGTTGCGGAACTCTTCCAGGGTGATCAATTCGTTCTGCGTCAGGTCGGAATCACCGCGGTTACTGACGATCACGTTGTTTAACATCTGCGCGATAATTACCTCGATATGAGTGTCGTTTATATCTACTCCCTGACTCTTGTAGACCTTTTGGATCTCCGCAAGTAGGTAATCGAACGTCCGCTCCACTCCAGCTTTATCCAGCAGGTTGTGTGGCGGAATTACTCCTTTTGATAGTTGCTGCCCGGGAGTAACCTTGTCGCCGATCCCCACGATCGGTGAGTGTTTAAGGGTAACCTGCTCCTTGAACCTGTACACGACCCTAACCAGGTCCTGGTCAGCGGGCACAACTTCCTCAACGGTTAGGTCTCTATCTACCGGCCTATCGAGGTTAAACAAGGTCTTACCCTTCTTAACCCCTTCGCCGTCGACTACGGCGGGTATCATCGACTCGGTTAACGGTATCCTCTTGAGTCCTTCCTCGGGGTTGAATAGGATCAACCGCCCAGGTGATCTTACAACTATCCCGGACTTGTCGGCCTTTAGCTGGATGGGATCCTTAACGTCAATCAGCCCTTCTCCTTCCTCCACGCCTTCGCCTTCTTCGACCAGGGGGTTGGCCATGGGGGGAATCAGGTGGTCAACGAACTTTCCGTCATCGTCGACCAGGGTAATCAACCGGGAGTCCTCATCCACGCAGTCCACTGTCCCCGACTCCTTGGCCGGCACCTGCTCAAGCTTAAACCGTTCGGTAAGCTTGTCACCCTTCTCAACGGGGTCACCGGACTCTACTACCGGATCAACTCCCTCCGGCAATTCGTAATACCGATCCGACCTACTCATCAACAGATACATAACCTGTTGATGCTCTTCATCAACTATCCTGATAGTTCCGGCGTGAGGGCTCGTGTTGTCAACGACGTCACCCAGCGGCAACTCATCACCCGGTTCGACCAAACATAGGGGTTTGGGTATTGTTAACTCCTGGTCGTCTCCCTCGATCTCTACCCTCTTCCCCTGTTCCGTATCCGTAATATCAACTACGTAACCTTCGATATCGGTTATAGTCGCCTGGGCACTTTTCGTCGTCTTCCGCGCCTCGAAGAGTTCCTCGGCACGGGGCAGGCCCTGGGTAATATCCTCCCCGGCTACACCACCGGAGTGGAAAGTCCTCATCGTAAGCTGAGTACCGGGTTCACCAATTGATTGGGCCGCAATAATTCCGGCAGCAACACCCTTCTCTATCTCCTTGTGGGTCGACAGGTCCATCCCGTAACAGGACTGACATACACCCTTCTCCGTCTCACAGGTGAGTGGGGATCTAACGACGATCTTAGGCCTGATGACGACCGTTTCCACGCCGCACTCCTGTATCCCTTCTGCCTCCGGGGGGTCGATGACCTCGTCCGCACCGACGATTACCTTCCCAGATTCGGGTTCCCGTACGTCGCTCACGCTACAGGTGCCCAGCACCTTGTCGACAAAGTCCGAACTATCCGTCTCGACTTCTACGCGCTTCTCGCCGATTTCCTCGGCGAGTTTATCGCCAATAAGTTCTCCCCTGTCCGCCATCACGGAGCCATCCCCGGGATCTATCACGGGCTCGGCGAGTGTCTTGCCATATATTCTCGTCTCTATACTCTCCATCATCTCGCCGCCCTCGTAACTCAACGGAGCGATCTCTATCCCACGATTGGTCCCACAGTCCCTCTCACGGACAACGATGTTCGATACCGCCTCGACCAACCGCCTGGTAAGATAGCCGGAGTCAGCCGTCTTCAACGCCGTATCCGCGGTACCCTTTCTTCCCCCGTGAGTGGAGATAAAGTACTCCATCATGTCAAGGCCTTCCCTAAAGTTGGACCTAACCGGCATCTCTATTACGTCACCGGAGGGGTCGGCCATCAATCCCCTCATCCCCGCAAGCTGTTTGACCTGGTCAGCGCTGCCCCTTGCTCCGGAACCGACCATCATCTGCAGTGGGTTGAACTTGTTTTTTGCGAAGTTCTCCATCGTCGCGCTCTCGACCTCGTCAACGGTCTCGTGCCAGATATCCACGACAGAAGACGACCTTTCTTCCTCAGAGGCCAGGCCCTGCTCGAACATTTCCGTAATGTTTCTCACCCGCTCGTTGGCCCGCTCCAAAATGTGGGCCTTTTCCTGAGGAGTCAGACAATCCTTTGTCGAGATCGTCAACGCGGACTCAGTAGCCTCAGAAAAGCCAAGTTCCTTCAGTTCGTCGAGAATCCTCACGACCCTCTCGTTACCACACTCTTCGAAGACCCTCATTAGAATTTTCGACACGTCGGAGGACTCGAACTGTTTATCGTAGTCGCGTAGGTCCGGGGGAAAGAGGTCGTTAAACTCCGCCCTGCCAAGAGTTGTATCAATTACCTCCCCGTCGATCCTTATCTTGACGGGCGCGTGAAGGGAAATAATGTCGTTTTCATGTGCCCGCCGGGCTTCCCTGATGCTCCGGAAGTACTTACCCTTACCCTTTCCATCCTCATCCATCTGAGTTAAGTAGTAGAAGGCGTAAATTTGATCCTGAGTCGGCTTTGTTAGAGGCCCGCCGTCCGCCGGAGATAACAGGTTATGGGAGGAAAGCATCAACTCCCTCGACTCCTGTACCGCCTCGCGCGTCAGCGGGAGGTGTATTGCCATCTGGTCTCCGTCAAAGTCGGCGTTGTAGGGCGGACAGACGTGGGGGTGAATGTGGATGGCGTTTCCGTCGACCAGTTTCGGCTCGAAAGCCTCAATTCCCAGCCTGTGTAGGGTGGGGGCACGGTTCAACAGCACCGGCCTCTCCTCGAGCAATTCCTCAAGGTAATCGAGGACGTCGGGTAGCTCCCCCGCCAGCGCCTTGTTCTTGATCTCGTTGTAATCGGAGTAAGTAGTGTCGTCCAGATAACGGGTTATGAAGGGCTTAAAGAGTTCTAGGGCCATCTTCTTGGGTACGCCACATTCCCAGACCTTCAACTTGGGATCGACGACGATGACCGCCCGCCCGGAGTAGTCAACACGCCTCCCCAGGAGGTTACGGCGCAACCGGCCATGTTTACCGGAAATCCTGTCCGAAAGGGACTTAAGTGGCCTATCGTCCTTGCCTCTGATGGGTGTATTCTTCTTCTCGTTATGAATAAGGGCGTCGACGGACTCCTGCAACATCCTCCTTTCGTTCCGGAGAATTACCTCGGGAGCCCCCATGTCTTCCAGTCGCTTCAACCTGTTGTTCCTATTAATTATCCGGCGATAGAGGTCGTTAAGGTCCGTGGTGGCGAACTTTCCACCTTCTAGGTGGACTATGGGCCTGAGATCAGGTGGAAGTACCGGTATGGCTTCGAGGGCAATGTAGCTTGACTTATTTCCCGATTCCTTAAGCTTCTCAACCACGCTAAGTCGCTTGGATAGCTTATTCTTGGCCGTAATGGACGTCTCACGGTCAAGCTGCCTATTTAGCTTTTCGCTCAGCTGGTCAAGGTCGATTGTCTCCAGTAGGCCCTTGATACCCTGGGCCCCAGTGTAAGCAGAGAATCCAGTCGGATAGAGGCGTTCGTACGCTTCCTTCTCCAGCTGGGTGATCTTCTGCCCCACCTCCAGGGGGACGTCGTCGTCGTTTACCTTGGTTACCAGGAAGGCCAGGTTGTCGACTTCTTCCTGGGCGACCTCTCCTTCGACTTCTTCATCGTAACGAGAGGTCAGCATCTGGTAGAAAGTCTCGGTGCAAATTTCGCCGACCGGGGACTCGGCAATAAGGTCTCCCTCTTCGACCTCGTCACCCTCGGCAATCTCGAGTACGACGTCCTCGGCAACGGGGTACTCTACCTCCCCGACGGAAAGTAGCTTTACCCCTTCACCGTTCTGCAACTTCTTGTGTTCTATCGATACGGTTCCCGCCTCCTCCGCTTCCACGGGTGGGGCGTCGTTGATTATTATTCCATCCTCGGTCTCGAAATCGATTACGGGCTCCAGGATATCGAGCTCCGAGCTATAGAGCATCTCGTTTTCTCGGACTGAATCGTCCTCGGAGGCAGTTACTATGTAGATGTCCTCTCGCGTAGTCTCCGCTTCGTAGTAAGCGATTTTTCTCAAGGTCTTTTTCTTGACGTCAAGGAGCTTACTCAGGGGACTTGAAATACCTTTAAGAAACCAGAAATGGATGACGGAGCTCGCCAGTTCGATGTGGCCCATGTTCTTCCGCCTGACGGACGAATCAGTTACCAGGACCCCGCACTTTTCACAAGTAATTCCCTCGTACTTCTTTCCCTCGTACTTCCCGCAGGCACACTTATAATCCTCCTCGGGGCCGAAAATCTCCTCGGCGTAGAGCCCTCCTTTCTCGGGCTTGTGCGTACGGTAATTTATCGTCTCCGACTCGGTCACCTCACCGTGAGACCACCCTCGTATCTCATCGGGGGAGGCAAACAGTAATTTTACTTCTTCTATGTCGTCGCCGCTCATCATATCATTGTCACTAGACAACATCCGCAATCACCTCAACACTTATATAGCTATCTACATGGCTAACTTTCACTCTTACACCCTCCTAATTACCAAACTCTACCGAGAGTACCCATGGCTTGCACCGAGGATGAATCGGCTGATTTTGAGTGCTGGGCCTTCTCCCATATCATCTCTACAGTTTTAATTATCTCTTATTTCCTCCAAGACCCGCCCCGTGGGCGGGGTTCTTGACTTTCCTGAACAGACCAGCCCTCAACAGGACAGGAATCTATGCGGGGTCAATTACTTTACCTTCTGGAGAGAGAAACACCGGCAGTCCTGAGGAATGAAAAAACATTATTGTGTTCTTGATAAAGAACGAGACAGAATTCTCTAATAGATAATTTGCTCTCCACCGCAAGTTAGGGATCAACTTGTTAATAAGTACGCCCTGGATACGGCAAGGACTTCGTGCTTTCATCTACCCTCGGTTGAAATTACAGACCAACATTTGTTAAGAGTACTTCTTCGTTAACGTTTCACGGCCGGACAGACCCCGGGGATAACAAACAGTAAAAGAGCCTATTGGCCTCCTTACGGCCACTCGCTGGAGGTGGTCAATTCCGGCGTCATTCACCCTTTGATTCTACCTTGTCGCTTTCGCTTTCCCCGCCGTTGGAGTTAGAACTTTCGCCGTTGCCGTTCCCTCCGTTTCCCTTATAATTGCTATTGCTCTTGTAATCGGTGCGATAAAAACCCTTGCCCTTAAACCTTATTCCCACGCTGGACACCATCCTCTCAACGGACTTACTTCCACACTCCGGGCACTCGGGGTCTTCTTCCTCCCCGTTCATACGCAGAACCTTGAATACGTTATCACATTCGTTGCAACGATATTTGTATAATGGCATCCTAACCTCCTCGTCATCTACGGATCTACCCGTTTCTAATGGCTAGATTTCCCTTTTTTCACTCGAAACCTTGTATTATGTTGCAAATAATACGGCGCTGGTATACCAAATTTATGCTTGGTTCTTAATGGCTCTTAATGGAAAAGTATAACATCGACTAACACTACCCCAATAATAAATCGTCCACCAATTATAATAAAGGGCGGGACAATTTCAACTGCTTACCCGATCAAGCAAGAAAATCCTTCCAGTTATCCTTCTTTCCCGCGCCAATCTTCCGTGCCGAAGAAGACCTTAACGACGAGTACCCCCGGCCTCCCCCTGACCGTTCCCTGAGTTCCTCGTCGGGGATCTCTTTCAAAAACCTCGAGGGGAGGTTGCCAAACCGCTGGCCGTACAGGAACCTGTTATCCGTGTAGCTGAGGAAGACGCGTTCCTTGGCCCGCGTCAACCCGACGTAACAAAGCCTCCTTTCCTCCTCGAGACTGTTCTCCTCCACCGACCTGCGGTGAGGGAGTATTCCGTCCTCGAAGGCGACTATAAATACGTACTTAAACTCCAGGCCTTTTGCCGAGTGGAGTGTTAGGAGCGAAACCCTATCCCCCCTGTCCTCAAAATCGTCCACGTCCGATTCAAGCGCGACGTCCTCGAGAAATTCCTCGAGCGAGTCCTCATCCAGATCGGCTTCTTGGATCTGCCCGACTAACTCCCGGACGTTGTTCTTCCTGTCCTCCGCGGAAGAGACGTCGTAGTCGCTTTCAAGTTGCTCGAAGAACCCAATATCCATTACTAGGTCACGAGTTAACTGGACGGGGTCGTAGCCGTCTTCCTTTCTGTCGATATACCCTTCGATCAGGTCCACGAAGCCCTCGAGGCTGCTTACCTGCCTGGAGGTCAACTCCGGGCAGTTCTCCAAATCCGTCAAGGCCTCCCAAGTAGAGACGCCCTCCGAATCAGCGCACGCCCGGACTCTTTCCTCGGTCTTGGCGCCGAGTCCACGTCTGGGGTAGTTAAAAATCCGGGACAGGCTGAGGTCGTCATCGGGGTTTGTGATAACCCTGAGGTAGGCGAGAACGTCCTTGATTTCCTTACGCTCGTAGAACCTCGTCCCTCTGACTATCTCGTAGGGGACGCCCCTCTTAACCAACTTCTCTTCTATCTTTCGAGACAGTGGATTTACGCGGTACAGAATCGCTATCTCGCCAAGACGGACGCCCTCACCCTTGAGGTGCTTAATTTCTTCAACGAGAAACTCCGCCTCGTCGGTTTCGTCACCCGCGTGATAGACCATTATCGACTCCCCTTCGTCCCGCAGGGGCTCCATCTCCTTGCTCTTTCTCAACCGGTTGTTGCTGATTAGCGAGTTGGCCGCGCGGAGTATGGGTCTGCGCGAACGGTAGTTCTTGGAGAGGTTTATCACGACAGCGTCCGGATAGTCCTCCTCGAACTCTAGTATGTTGCTGACGTCAGCACCACGCCAGCCAAATATTGCCTGGTCGTCATCGCCAACTACACACAGGTTGTCCCCCGGCCTGGCCAGTTCCCTGGCCAGAACGTACTGGGCGTGATTCGTATCCTGGTATTCATCCACCAGCAGGAACTCAAAGCGGTTCTTCCAGGATTGGATACCCGGATCCTCCAACTCGAGCAGTTTCACCGTCAACCTTAGCAGGTCGGCGAAGTCCATTCCGTTCCACTCTCTGAGGTTCTCCTGGTAATTCCTGTATACCCTGTCCACGATTTGTAACATGTAATCGTCGACCTTACCCGACCTCTCGCCCCGGTATTCCTCGGGCCCGATCAGTTCGTTCTTCGCCTCGTTGATCATCGAGGCGATCATACCGGGGTTGAATTCATCGGTTGAAATATCCAGCCCCTTCATCGTCTCCTTCACTGCCTTTTTCTGGTCCCCCTGGTCGTAGATGGTAAAGTACCTGTTATATCCTCTATCCAGGACCTCTACGTACTCGCGCAGGAAGTTAGCACCGAGGGAATGGAAGGTGCCCATCCAGGGTCCCCGCCCAGTAGGTTTGTCATGGGGGAGAATTTCCGTCAACCTCTCCTTCATCTCGTCGGCAGCCTTGTTTGTAAAGGTCAACCCAAGAATCCGGTCAGGGGCCACGCCGTGGTGGCTGATCAGGTACCCAACCCGGTAGGTGATAACCCTCGTCTTGCCGCTCCCGGCTCCCGAGAGAACCAACAGGGGCCCCTCGAAGTGCTGAACGGCCTCACTCTGTTCAGGATTCAACTCTTCCAACAGGTAATCTTCTGAATTCATATTTAGAAATCCCGTGAGGCGGAAAGCCTCATATCAGGAATCCTTCTATATCCCCCTGTTCAATTGACCTAACCGACCTTCTGTGTGTCCCTTCGTCGTGCTCAAACCTGTAATTTACAGGTATCTCCCTACCCTCGGAGACCTCGCTGTTAGCCACAGTAATCCTCGCCGCAAGCTCTACTATCCTCTCTATCTGACCGTCGGTCTTCGAGTCCCATCTCGACCTGACGAGGGCCATTGGTCCCTCGTGGCAGGGGAGATATATGCGTAAGTCCTTAGGGAGAAAGTAATCGTGGAGCTCATGTTTCTCCTCGCTGCCAACTCCGAGCACGATCTTGGTATCCGGTCGTAATTTGTAATAATAGTCGAAGTCGAGCAGACGTAGATCGTTAGCGTTAAAATCCGGCTCCTGCAGGAGATCTTCAAGCCTTTTTCGATATCTGGACCGGGTAAGCTTGCAGCGGCTCTCTGCCGTGAAGTAGCCGTCCTGGCTGAGCCCGTACTCGTCCAACAGCGTCTCAAGCCGCTCCGACGAGGAGGCGGTGAGATCATATCCCGACTCAACCCAGCCCCTGTCCTCCGGCACCGTGACCGGGAGTAGAGCAGAGGACAGTGGCCGGAGTACCAGCCCGCTGACTCCCGCACCGATATCGATCCGCTTTATCTGGCGTAGGCCGACTCCGTGGTTGCCCAATATCTCACCGGTGACCAGGAAGTCTCCCCCGACCTGCTGGAGGAAATTTCTCCCGCTCTCCAGCATTGATTTCCTGCAGGAAACGCAGAAAGAGCTTGGCTTACCGTCGCCGTCCATTTCACAGCCCAGGTTCCCGATATCCTCCGTCTCCTTTTTGATCGACTTGCTCCGAAAGACTAGTTCGGGCCAGTTTCTGTTCGCGATTTCCTTTACCCTGTCGTAGTTTTCGAAAAAAGGTGAACGGAAGGAGAGTAGTACAACTTCGTCAATCACGTCTATCTCAAGCGTGATTTCTGTAGCGAGGCTGCTCGCCGCGCTCCCGGAGAACAACAAAACAACCCGAACCATATAAGGAACTCCTATCCTAAAAAATCAGCAAGATAGGTGCAGCACAAACTAAAATTGTGGCTCAATCAACCCGTACTGACCGTCATCACGCTCGTATATTATGTTCACCACGTCGCTCTTGGAGTTGAGAAAGACCAAGAAGTTTTGATGATAAGAATCCAACTGTAGCACGGCCTCGTCGGGTGACATCGGCTTCTTGAAGTAGATATCGGTCTTCACAATATTCGGGGTCGCCTGGTTAGCCCCCGGGTCAGGTCCGGCCGATACGGCGTCGTCGATCTCCCCCTTATGTTTGTCCTTCAACTTCTCGTTATACTTTTTAAGCTGCCTCTCTATCTTATCTATAGCGCTATCAATTGAGACGTACATGTCGTCTGACTCCGCAGACGCTTTCACGATTTTCTTGTTTATCAAGTGAGCGAAGATCTTGACGGTCCTGCGCTTCTTTTCCACGTCCATCGTTACCTCTACGCTGATAATCCCGTCGAAAAACTTCTCCAGGTCGCCGGCCTTGGATATAGCGTAATCACGCAGGGGTTCACTTTGCTCCATGTGCCTCTCTTCAATCTTTACTTTCATTGCACTCACCCACAATATTATTTTCTTTTTGGTTATCGTTACCGCTCAAACCGGTCGCCCTTCTGGAAGACTCGAAAAAGGTCTTAGGCCCAAATTCTCTTGCACCCCAACGTACTCAACAGGGCAGATTTATGGTAACCTATCGGTTTCAGTAATTCAAAAGGATTTTAACCGGGGCCCCTATCAGAAGGGGCCGTCCGGAGGGACCGCGGGACCAACTCCCGCTCCAGGTGATACTCGGAAAACCTGTTGAGGAGATCATAATAGCGGGTAAGTTTCCTCTCAGGCACCCTAAGCCTCCTCAGCCGCGATTGGGGCAACTTCTTCAACCGTGCCAGGCTCTTTCTGTCGCCACGGGATAACTCCATACCGTTTCCTCCCCGGCATTTTTCACAGAGAAAACCCCCGGCAACCGGTGAGAACTGGAGGGTAGATTCCTGATCAATATCCACTCCGCACGACAGACATCGGTCCTCAAGGTCGGGGTCGAACCCCAGGTACTTTAACGCTTTCAGGTAAAAGCCCACCTCTAACAGACGCGGCCTCCTCTGATCGGCATCCAGTTCCTCGAGGGTGTCACGAAAGAGACTGTAGACCTGCGGCGAAGGCTGCTCTTCTCCAAGCAATTCACCTATCGACTTGGCACAGCGTAGTCCAACGTCTATAGCTTCCCCGGACTTCTTGAGCGACTCCCAGCCGTCCAGCACCTCTCCCTCGCTGATGAAGTTCAGGCTTGACCCCTGATAGTAGACGACCTCCGACCGGTTTAACAGGTTGAACGTCGACCCGAACTTGCTCTCCAACTTCCTCGCGCCCTTGGCGATACCGGAGAACTTACCCGACTTCCTTCCGAACAACCTTACGATGTGATCGCTCTCCTTGAAGTCGATCTTTCGGATGACAAAAACTTCCTCACGCTTTAACCCCATGCTCCCTCTTCCCTAGCCTACCCGTCCGGGGCCCCCCCGACAATCTTCACGCCGCTGCTGGCACCGATTCTGGTGGCCCCGGCCTTGATCATAGCCATCGCTTCTCCGTAGTCTCCGATACCACCTGCGGCCTTCACCCCAACTTCGTCGGAGACAAGACTCCTCATGAGTTCGACGTCCTCGACCGTCGCTCCGCCGGGCCCAAACCCTGTCGAGGTTTTTACAAAGTCCGCTCCGCTTGCCTGGGCAACCACGGGCCCAGCTCGCTTGGCCTTGTCGTTTAGCAGGGCCATCTCCAGTATGACCTTAACTATGATCTCACGCGGGCTGTTCTCCGCCACCTCCGTCACCGCCTCAATATCACGGGCGACAGTTCGATAGTCACCCTCGAGCAGCGCTGAGACGTTCACGACCATGTCCAGCTCATCAGCTCCGTCTTCGACGGCAAGCTGTGCCTCAAATCCCTTCGTTCCCGGCCTGTTCGCTCCGTGGGGGAAACCGATAACGGTTGCGATCCCCGACTCGCTATCCTCGAGCAAACTTTCGGCCAGGGGGACGAACGGGGGGTCGATACAGACGGTCGCAAAGCCATACTCGTCCGCCTCCTCACAGACCTTCGTTACGTCCTCCCTGGAAGTCTCCGGGCCGAGGACCGTATGGTCGATAACTGCAGCTATTTCCGACTTGTTCATGGTGATCCTCCTAACCTCTTAACCTGCTGTTCCCGTCTGTTCCAATTCTTGGACACCTTAACCTTCAAGTCCAGATATATTTTCGTCCCCAGCATCCTCTGTAGGTCCTTTCTCGCCCGCACTCCGATCTTCTTTATCATATTTCCGTTTTTGCCGATGATTATCCCCTTTTGCGACTTTCTTACTACGTAGATGTCTACCCCGATCTCCGTCAGGTCTTCATCCTCCCGCTCCTTTACGTATCTCGTCTGCGTGGCAACGGAATAGGGGAGTTCCTCATAGGTTAACCGAAATACCTTCTCTCTAACGTACTCCGATACGAGAAAGGAGATCGGCTTGTCAGTCTTAGTTCCCTCCGGAAAGAGCCTGCCCCCTTCCGGCAGGAGGTCAACCAACCGGTCCAAGGCAATATCCACTCCGTCACCGGTCAGCGCTGATATGGGAACGTACTCGTCGAACAGGTCCTCTTCCTCGTAAGCCTTGAGGGTTTCCGCAATATCGGCGGGCGAGTTGATGTCCACCTTGTTAACCAGCAACATCTTGGGTGAATCCACTCCCTTCAGTTTCCTGAAGAAATCCCTATCCTCCGGAGATATCTCGTCCCGGGGCTCAACCATGTAAACGAGCAGGTCGGCTCCCTTTAACCCCTTCCTCGCCTCCTTTACCAGGTGCTTTCCCAGGGCACCCGTGGGCCTGTGGAGGCCGGGAGTGTCAAGAAAGACGATCTGTGCTCTGTCGTCCTCGTAGATACACCTGATCCTGTTTCTCGTGGTCTGTGGTTTCTCCGAGGTAATCGACACCTTTTCTCCGATCAGCCCGTTTATAAATGTGGACTTACCTACGTTGGTCCTGCCCAGCAAGTTGACGAAACCCGACTTAAAATTGCTCATATCCGCCATAATTATAACGATAAGGAAGGGGCTTTGCAGTGCAGGTTTTCAACACGTGAGAAAATTGGATATATTGGTTAGAATTCTACGGCAAAAATTTCTGCAGCGGGGAAGAAAAAACTTAACTGGCGGGTGTCGCGATTGGAAATAAGCGTCAAAGCTTTTGCAAAGGTAAATCCCTACCTTAAGATAATATCCAGAGAGAGGGACGGCTACCACAATCTGAAGTTGAGTTTCCTCAGCATAGACCTGGCAGACAGGATCACGTTCACCCCTCTTGAACAGGAGAATAGAATTGAAGTATCCATGGACGGCGACGTACCTCAGGAGGAAAACCTCGTCTACAAGGTGGCGAATGAGCTGTCTCAGAGGTGTGCCGTAGACGACCGCGGGGCACGGATAGTCGTCAATAAGAGAATACCTATCGGAGCGGGATTGGGCGGTGGCAGCACCGACGCTGCAGCCACGCTCGTGGTCCTGAACAGGTTATGGGGTTGTGGCTTAAGGAGGGAAAGCTTGATGGAAATAGGAGAGAAATATGGATCGGACATAACGTTCTTCTTTCACGGAGGCTTCTGTCGAGGGAAGGGCAGGGGGACGGAGGTAAAGAAGGAACCGAATCCCTTCGGTAATCGGTTCGTCCCCGTAATCGCGCCAGCGTTCTCGCAGATGACGGCCGCTGCCTACGAAAAATACGACGAGTACAGCGACGGAGGCGAGGAGAGTTCCCGCGAGGTGGACGGGCTAGAGATCCTAAACCCCGGGAACGTGGGAGGTTTTAAGATTAACAACGACCTTCAAAAACCGGTAATAG
>JAGXLQ010000168.1 GCA_018334595.1 Candidatus Bipolaricaulota bacterium
ACCGTGTTGGACGAAGTGGGATAACGTGAATAGATAATTGCAACCTTGAAAAGACTTTCATATCATAACGCTGTAAATGTGGCTTGATCTTATTTCTTGCCCCTCTAAAAAAGTTCGCTCGAGGAGGAATTTCAGCATGTCCGGCAGGATGCCCAAATTCTATAGCGAAGGCAGCAACAAGAAGGTCGATCCGGAACGTTATCTTCCTGATGCGGTGGGATCCTTCTTCTCCCGATACGTAGACCACGGGGAGGGAGCGGTCGTCTTCGACGAAGAAGGTAACGAACTTATAGACCTGAGTGGTGGCTGGGGATGTTTGGCGGTTGGCTATAGTCACCCCAAGGTCGTTGAAGCAGTCGTGGCGCAGGCGGGGAAGTTCTTCCATACGGACTTTAGTGCGATTCCCTACGAGGGATATCCGGCCCTGGCGTCGAAATTGGCAGAGCTTGCGCCGGGGGAGACGCCCAAGAAGGCGGTATTCTTTAACAGCGGGGCCGAGGCGGTTGAAAACGCGGTCAAGTTTGCCAAGGCAAAGACCGGGAGAGGGGGGCTGGTGGCGTTCGAAAACGCGTTTCACGGAAGGACTCTGCTCACGATGACCCTTACCCATAAGGCAAAACCGTACAAGCAGGGTTTTGGGCCCTTTGCCCCCGACGTATATAGGTTGCCATATCCTAATACCTATAGGTCAAACCTGAAAGTGGACGAGCTTGAGAGAAAGCTCAACGCTATGGTCGATCCGACCGACGTAGCAGCGATGATCGTGGAACCGGTAATTGGCGAGGGGGGTTTTTTGGTTCCGCCGGATGACTTCCTTCCCTACCTCCGTGAACTTGCCGATAAGTACGGGATACAGCTGATCTTCGACGAAATCCAGTCCGGGGTAGGTAGGACCGGGAAGTTCTTCGCAGCGGAGCACTTCGGCGTCGAGGCGGACCTGATCACCGTAGCCAAGTCGATCGCCGGTGGATTGCCCCTTTCCGGCGTTATCGGAAAATCTGAAGTTATGGACGCCCCGGGGCCGGGGAGCATCGGCGGTACGTTTACTGGCAACCCCCTGGCGATTGAGTCCAGTCTGGCGACTCTAAGGGTAATCGAGGAAGAGGGGTTGATAACGCGGGCGAAGGATATTGGTGAGATCGTCCTCGGCAGGTTTGCCGAGATGAAGGAGAGATACGATATCATCGGGGACGTAAGGGGGCTGGGGGCGATGGATGCCCTGGAGTTGGTCGAGGACAGAGAGACAAAGGAACCCGCGACTGATCTGACCGGTGAGATCGTAAACCGAGCCCTTGACAGGGGGGTTTTGCTTCCTACTGCAGGCCTGTACGGGAACGTCATCAGGTTGCTTACTCCCCTGGTGATCGATTTTGACACCTTGCGAAGAGGCCTGGACGTCCTCGAAGAGTCCATCCAGCAAACCCTGGCGGAAAGCGATTAATTTATATGGAATTAAGAGACCTGATAGAGGAAACGATAAGAGAGTCTATCAACTATCCGATACTGTTTTTGCCGTTTTTTCTGATTTCCCTGCTGAACAACGTCTTCATCTCCAACAGGGTGATCTCGGCCCTGGGAGCCAACTGGAGTTTGATAATTAGCCTTCTCTTTGTCGTCATCCTTGTGCCAATTGGAAACGGGATCACGATAGTTATGGACCGGGGGATAGTTTCCGGCAAGGGCCCAAACCCCCCCCGGGCGTTGGAGATAACCTCCAGTCGATCCTTCCTACTGATAGGAATTAATTTCGTCGCCTGGATGGCGGCGATCACGGGGATATTTCTGCTTATTGTCCCCGGTATTTACCTCTACGTAAAGTTTATCTTTGTTACTCAAGAGGTACTCCTCGGCAACGCGGATGATTTTGAGACCGGGCTGCGGAGCAGTTGGGCCAGGACTACCGGACATTGGTCGAGGTTGTTTGCGCTGCTCCTCGTCCTTGAGGTACCTCTCCTCCTCCTCAGCTTGCTCGCCGGCCAGTTACCAATTGGGCTGGCACAAACTTTTCAGGTGATATTGAGTACGGTAGCTCAGACCTGGATAATCCTCGCATTCACTCATATTTACGTTAGAATTAGTAGAGGAGCTTAACGGTTGGAAATTCTGAACGGTCGGCTTCGGCGTTTGAATAATCTAAATATAAGCCTATATAATTAATTCTAGAGGTGATGTTTATGGCGCTGATTGGATACATGGAAGGAACGGACCCGAATTTACTTAGTAGTCTTTGTGCTCAGGGACATGACACCATTCCATTGGGGAACGGCTCGGACGGACACGGAAAGTATATCGCTCACGTTACCGAATCAGATAGCATAGATATAGTTATCGCCTACCTTCATAAACTTCTCTCAGGTTCCGAGATGGAGCACGTGACGATCGATGACCGTTTGTTTGCCTGTAGGAGACACGACGTACCGGTAGTGATAGTTGTCCCCGATAAATTCAAGAAAGGGGCAAGAAGTCGTATGGATGAGTCCAAGGATTACGTCGACCTCGTGGCCCCCGAGGAATTAGAAGAAAAGGTGATCGAAAAAATCGGTTGATGCCCTGGGGTTACCCCACGTGAAGCTTGGGTGATAAATTAGCTAAGTGGTTTTACATGTTTTTGTTCAAAGGGGGAGAGATCCCCCTTTTCTTAATTTTGGAGCGGTCTTATGTTAGATAAACGAGGACAACTCTCCTCCTGTGAGCGCCTCGTCGTCCTCGGCGGTGGGGTCACGGGCCAGGAGACGGCCTCCTATCTTGCCCGACAAGGAATGGACGTCCTTCTTTCCGATAGCTCCTCGCTGGAAGGTGGGGTTAAAAGCGAGCTGGAAGGCTACGGCGTTGAAGTGGAAGAAGGGGGTCACAGCGGAAAGGTACTCGAGGGGGACATGATAGTCCTTTCGCCAGGCGTACCACCAACAATCCCCCGGTTGAAGGAGGCGAGACTGGCCGGGATTCCGGTGATCGGTGAGACTGAACTGGCGTACTTGGTCTCAGGTACGGACCGGATAATTGCGGTGACCGGAACTAACGGAAAGACGACCACCGTACGGCTTATAGCTGAGATCCTGAAGGGGCGAGGGACAATGGCCCGTACTTGTGGCAACGTTGGGAACCCGTTCATCTCCGTAGTCGAGGACCTCGGTGAGAACGAGGTCCTCGTCTTGGAGGTAAGTAGTTACCAGCTTGAAACGATAGACAGATTCAAGCCCAGGGTCGGTATCTTGCTCAACCTCGCCCCCGATCACCTGGAGAGGCACGGTGGAATGGAAGGATACATGAAGGCCAAGCTTAGGTTGTTTGAGAATCAGGGGCCTTCTGACTTCTCCTTAGTCAACCCAGACCTATTGTCCGACATCCCTGATCTCAATTCGGAGGTCGTAACCTTTGACCCTGACGAGTTCACCGGATACGGCCTGGCGCCCCACAATAGAGTGAACCTCGCCGCCGCTGTCAGGGGGGTAGAGTGTGTTCTGGGAGAAGATCTTACCGGAGACTGGGTCTCCGGTAAAATGCTCGAGCGGGCTATCGGCGCACCACACAGGTTGGAGAGGGTAGCTGAGAGGAATGGAGTAGTCTTTATCGACGACTCAAAGGCGACTAACCCGCATG
>JAGXLQ010000021.1 GCA_018334595.1 Candidatus Bipolaricaulota bacterium
GGGAGGAACTATCCAGCTCGCCTATCCGGGTGCTAAGTCGTTCTTGGTGGTCAAAGGAAATATCGGAGAGAGGTTTCGGCTTTTCGTCGGGGACACCTTCGAGTTCTTCTGGGTCCCGGTCAGCGTCTGGCGGGAGCTCTCCGGCAAACGTATCCCACTCTCCGCACTGGGGACAACGGCCTAGCCATTCGACGGACGTGAACCCACAATTTGTGCACTTATAGGCCATTCATTATCAATCCCCGACGCCTACCGTACTCTTGGTACTTACCCCCTCTAGCACAATACTGTCCTCTCTGGCGTGGACTTCGATGACCTCATCATCGGCGAAATCATCCTGGAGGAGACGGTCGGAGATCTTGTTCTCAATCAAGCTTTCTATCGCCCGTCTCATTGGCCTTGCACCATACTTAGGGTCGTATCCCTCTTCCACGAGGAGGTCCTTGGCCGGTCCGGTCAGATCCAGACCCAGGCCGTGTTTCTCCAGCAGGCGCGTTCTCAGTTGGTCGAGCATAAGATCGGCAATCTGATAGAGCTCGTCCTCGGTAAGCTGGTGAAAGACGACGAGGTCGTCCAACCGGTTGATAAACTCTGGCCTGAACTCGTTCTTGACCTTGTCCATAACGAGCTTCTTCATCTCCTGGTAGGATTCCTTGGAGTCGACCTCCTGCGAACCGAAGCCGAGCTGAGACTTATCGGTGATCAGTTTACCCCCGAGGTTCGACGTCATAATCATTACCGTATTCCGGAAGTTTATCTTTCTCCCCTGTGAGTCGGTCAGTATTCCATCCTCCATCACCTGGAGCAGGATGTTGAAGACATCGCTGTGAGCTTTCTCGATTTCGTCGAAGAGGATAACGGAGTGAGGTCGGTGTCTGACTGCCTCGGTAAGCTTACCCGCCTCCTCGTAACCGACGTATCCCGGAGGAGCACCCGTCAACCGTGAGACGTTGAACTTCTCCATGTATTCGGACATGTCAACCCGGATAAGGGCTTCTTCGTCACCGAAGAGAAACTCCGCCAGGGTCTTGCTGAGTTCGGTCTTCCCCACCCCGGTGGGACCGAGGAACATAAACGAGCCAATCGGCCTGTTTGGGTCCTTCACGCCCGCGTAGGCCCTCCGCAACGATTGCGATATGGCGTTAACGGCCTCGTTTTGGCCAATCAGCCGCTTGTGTATCGCTTTTTCCATGTCAACCATTCTCTTTCTCTCTTCCTTCTGGAGCCTACCAACGGGTACACCCGTCCAGGACGAGACCATCTCAGCGATGTCCTTGCCCTCAACCGTGCTATCACCGTTATGCGACTCCCCGCCTTCGCTCTTGAGCTCTTCCAGTTCGTCGGAGAGCTGTTCTCGTTTGTCACGTAGCTCTGCGGCCAGCTCGTAGTCCCCTTCCTCGGTGGCCCTTTCCTCCCTGCTCTGGATGGATATCCTCTCCCTGGATATCTCCCTCAGCTGGGGAGGCAGGTTGAAGTTATCCAGGCGGACCTTCGCCGACGTCTCGTCTATCAAATCGATCGCCTTGTCGGGCAGAAATTGACCGGTGACGTATCTATCGCTCAACCTGGTCGCCTGCTCAATCGCCTCGTCGGTTATCTTGACGTTGTGATGGTTCTCGTAACGGCTCCGCAGGCCCTCAAGAATCTCTATCGTGTGACCGATCGTCGGTTCCTCTACCATTATCGTCTTGAACCTACGCTTCAGCGCGGGGTCCTTCTCCACTGATTTCCTGTAGTCGTCTACAGTCGCCGTGCCTATGCTCTGTATCGCACCCGAGGCTAGGGGCGGCTTGAGAATTGACGACGCGTCAATTGCACCTTCCGCTCCACCCGCACCCACTACGGTGCTCAACTCGTCAATGAAGAGGATGACGTTCTTCCTCGAGGTAACCTCGTTGATCAGAGCCTTCAATCGCTGCTCGAATTCACCACGGTACTTGGTCCCAGCGACCATGGCCGCCATGTCGACCTCAAATATTTTCTTGTCGGACAGGATGCCAGGGACTTCCCTGCTGGCAATCTTCTGGGCCAGCCCCTCAACTATCGCCGTCTTTCCCACTCCAGCCTCGCCGATCAATACCGGGTTGTTCTTCTTCCTTCGCGTCAAGGTCTGGACGATCCTGTTTATCTCGGCCTCGCGGCCGATTACCGGGTCGAGCTCTCCGTTTCTTGCTTCATCAATCAGGTTCCGCCCGAACTCTTCCAGCACGCCGTTTTCCGACTTACTCGATTCGGTCGACTGGAGTTTCAACTCCATACCCTGATTGCCTTCTCCCTTGTGGACCATGGAGAAGTAAGCTCTCGCCTTTCTCGTTGTAATCCCGAACTGGTTGATCACCGATGAGGCTATCCCGTTGCCCTCTTCCAAAATGCTGATCAGAAGATGAGCCGGCTCTATCTTGTTGTCGCCCTGACTTGCCCTCGCCTCGTCGTACCCAATCTTCATAATCTTCTTTAGCTTCGAGGTGGGCTCAAGTTCGCCCTGTAGCGGCAAGGAAAGTTCCTCTTCTTCGTTCCTCTTCACCACTCGTAATACGTGGTGGTAGGACAACCCGTTATCTTTAAGAAATTTATATACTCTCGTGTTCTTTGCCTTTAGTAAAGCTAATAAGAGGTGCTCAACTGAAACCGCGTTATCGTTCAGCTTTTCTGCTTCGTCATACGCAGTAGCCATGATTTCCATCGACTTTTTGGAAAACTTCTTGTACATGTTACCCATCTAGCTCACCTCCCAGCCTATTCCTCTCAACAGATTATATCTAACATAGACAATTAATTTCAAAATATCCTACCTCACTATTTATACTATAAGTGTGCCTGCGTAGCTTAAACTATTCCGCCTCTTCGAGTTCTTCTCCCTCCTCTGCTTCGCCCTCTTCGGCTGCTTCTTCACCTTCTTCTCCCTCGACTTCTTCTCCCTCTTCAAGCTCTTCCGCCGCCTCTTCGAGTTCTTCTTCCTCGGCAAGTAGTTCTTCACCGATGGTGGGCTCTGTGAGGTCAATCTTGATCTCTTTTCTGGGTGACAGGATGGACAATACAGCTCTATCCTGGGGCGTCTGGGGTTTCAAACCGCCAAGGTCCAAATCCGAAACGTGAATGGAGTCTCCAATCTGGAGCTCCTCGACGTCGAGCCGGATGATGGCCGGTATTTCCTCGGCCCTGCCTCTCACCGTAATAGTCTCCATGAGGGTGTCCAGGATGCCGCCCGAGTGAACGCCTTCGGGCGTTCCCACGGTAACGATGGGTATCTCCATCTCGACCTCATGGTCATCGGCCACTTCGTAGAAATCCACGTGGACCGGCTTGTCCTTCAGGTGGTCATACTGTATGTCCTTGAGGAATATACTGTGGCTATCGTCCTCCAGTTCCAACTGCAGCCTGGTACTCCTCGTGATTTCCTTCATCAACTCCGAAAGTTCCTTTTTGTCTATGGTCAGACTCACCGTGTCCCGGTCCGGCCCATAGAGCACGGCCGGCAACTTTCCCTCGTACCTGAGGGAGTTCGGGTTCTTGTCCGAGTCTCTTCGCATCGCTTCAAGGGTTCTCATTTATATCACCTTTTTTGTTCTCGTTGTCGAGTTCTTTCCTATCAAGAATGAGGAAAGAGCGTGGAGACGGATTTTTCCTTGTATATTCGCTTAATCGTGTTGGCAAACAAGTTGCCGACCGATATGTAGTTGACAAAATCGACCCCTCGCGCTTCCTCGTTATGTATTGTATTGGTAACCGTAACTGCCTTGACCGGGGACTTCTCGATTCTCTCCAGCGCTTTACCGGAGAAAACACCGTGGGTACAGATAGCTTCTACGTTCCTGCAGCCCCGTTCTTTAAGTATGCCCGCTACCTCGGTGAGCGTTCCCGCAGTACTAACGATATCGTCCACGATCAGACACCTCTTACAATCGACGTCTCCGATTAAGTTCAGCACTTCCACGTTGCCATCTCTCGCATTTCTCTTCTTCTCCACGATCGCCAGGGGCATGTTCAACTTGGAGGAGACCTTCCTTGCCCTCTTTGCCCCACCGACGTCCGGGCTAACTACAACCCCTTCGGACGAGGATATCTTCTGTTCCACGTAGTTCGCCAGGAAGGGATCGCCCCGCAAGTTATCAACCGGCATATCAAAGAAACCCTGAATCTGGCCGGCGTGCAGATCAACCGTCAGCACCCTATCGGCCCCGGCCGTAGAAATCATGTTCGCCACGAGCTTAGCGCTTATCGGCACCCTTCCGGTCTGCTTTCTGTCCTGCCTGGCGTATCCGTAATAGGGGATGACCGCGGCTATATGCTTGGCCGAAGCTCGCTTCAACGCGTCGATCAACAACAGCAATTCCATGAGATTGTCGTTGACCGGAGGTGCCACTGATTGAACGATAAAAACGTAGGCGCCACGGACGGTCTCCTTGACGTGGACGTTGGTCTCGCCGTCAGGGTACCTTCCCACCTTGGCGTCCGTCAACTTCTTGCCCAGATTAGCGACGATCTCCTTCGCTAGCTCTGGATTAGAGTTACCAGTTATTACTTTTAAGTCCTCCAACGTAACCCCCTCTAAATGTATACCCGTATTCAAAACGGTGTTTTTTCAACTATTCGCTGACGACCGACCCTCGTCCGAGGAACTTTGCCTTCGGTTTTGGAGAATACGCGAGGCCTCAGCCAGATCGGCTCTAGTGTTCACGCCGAGGAATTGCTCGGACCCATCCACCTTCACCGCCATGACCTGTTTCCCCGACCCGATATAGTATTCAACGAGATCGGTCAGGTAAAACTCACCCTGGGCGTTGTCGTTCTCCAGTCCCTCCAATCCCTCCCAGAGCAAGTGGGTGTTGTTGAACAGGTAAATCCCCGTATTTATCTCTTTGATCGACCTTTCCTTTTCCGTAGCGTCCTTCTCCTCGACAACCCTGCTTACCCCGCCTCCATCCCTCCTGACTATCCGCCCGTAACCCGATGGATCTTCCCTATCAACCGACAGCAGAGAAAAGCCTTCGTCGTTTTTCCGTGATTGTTTGAGAAAGTTCTCAAGTGAGGACCTCTTGAGTAAAGGTATATCACCAGGGAGAACAAGCACCTTATCGCTTTTAATCTGTTCCCTGGCCTGTTTGAGCGCGTGACCGGTCCCCAGCTGCTCTTCCTGAGTAACGAAACCTACGTCTCGATCACTTAACTCTTCCCGCACCCAGCCCTCTTTATACCCTACAACTAGAGTTATACGCGATAATTCTAAGGGATTAATTGCGTCAAGTAAATGCTGGATCATGGAGGTCCCGCCAAGCTCGTGAAGAACTTTTGGGCAGGCTGACTTCATTCTCGTCCCTTCTCCTGCAGCTAAGATAACGCAATCCATCTGGATTTCACCGAGTAAATATACGTAATGATTTTCGCGCGTGCAACGCCCCGGGCCGTGGCCGTCGATCTAGTAATTGATCTGGAAAAGAACCCCACGCTACAGTTCGATAGGGTCGGGCATAGACATCCAACTATAGCTAACAGGGTCCGAGGTCGTTTAGGGAAACGACCGTAACTCCCAGGTATAGCTGGAGAAAAGTTGATTTCTTCTACCACGATTAGATACAATCATCCGAGAGGAGGTATTATGGCTAATAACAAAGACTTGAAATATACAGAAGATCACGATTGGGTAGAAAAATCCGGACATAAGGCAAAAGTTGGGATCACCGACTACGCACAGAACGAATTGGGCGACATCGTCTTCGTGGAGTTACCCGGCGAGGGCGAGGAATTTTCCCAAGGTGAGGAACTGGTCGTAGTGGAATCGGTAAAGTCGGTATCTAACGTAAAGGCACCCATATCCGGGACGGTTACCGCGGTCAACGACAAACTGAAAGGCGAACCGGAACTAATCAACGAATCTCCCTGGGATGAAGGTTGGCTGGTCGAGCTTGACGTGGAGGACGAAGAAGAGATCGAGGGCCTTATGTCAGAGGAGGAATACGAAGACTTCGCCGCTAAGTAGCTTATTCTGAGAAAGATAGTTCATAAGCAAAGGGCAGGAAGACGGTCGTCCTCCTGCCCTTTTTTTATTTCCGAATAATCTCTATTTATTTACAACAGGGATAACGTCATCAACAGCAGCGCTCCGCCCAGTCCAAGGAGTGTCATTCCCTGTCCGGCTTTAGAACTTCCAGTCGCCGGTAGGTCATCCGACGAACCTGAACTCGAAGTATCTGGGTTCGGGTGCGTACTTGGATTTATGCTCTCACTCGAAGTATCTGGGTTCGGGTGCGTACTTGGATTTACGCTCTCACTCGAATCACTTGACGGGGTCGGCGGGCTACTTACCTGTTGCGGCTCCACTGTGCCCGAGAAACTTGCGCTTCTGGTACCGTACTGTACGCTGAAGGACTCGCTAGGCGAAAAATTCTCTCCCAGGGTAACGACACCCTTGCTACCCCAGAACGTCTTCCCTTCGATCGGAACCTCTTCTGGCATCTTGCCGGAGTCAAACCCCTCGGTCAGCCCAACTACGTTCTGCACCGATAACTTCTCGCCGTTCTGAAAAACTCTAATAGCGTAGGGCTGAAATTTAGTATTCCTGTTCTGCGAAAGCACCGAGATAGCTACGGGGTGTTGGTCCTTGTACTCCATCAACGCGTCCTTTATGTCCTCGCCCAGGGAACTATCCTGAGCCCGTTCGGGCCCATAGATAGCGATGAGAATGAGGGTATCGCCCTGATATTCCGTTTCAATTACCTCAAAGGTATCTGACTCCAGGCCAAGCTGGTACTTGACCACCCGTGTCAGCCTGTCGGACATCTCGTCACTTGCCAGGACTAATACCCCTGAAAGTAGGATTAATCCTACCAGCAAACTAACGACGTAAAACCTTTTGTTGTGCAAATTTACCACCCACCTAAAGCCGCAATGTCAAAGTTAAACGCTAAAGCTTCGATCAAAGAATTAATGCTAAGACTAATGAATTAGCCCGGTGCGACTTTTAGCAGTAAGGACCACAGCCCATGAAATTGACAAAAGCTGCTGCCCAGAAAGCCCAAAAGAATCCGAGTACAAGATAGGTTAGTTCTACAGTAGTCATTTTGCACCTCCTCAATTAGTTGGTTGATCGGAATAAGTCAAAATTATTATAACACTATTGAAATAAAAGTCAATGTAAAGTCGGGGAAAACAAAGTAATTCTCGTCTCCCCCGGTTACCGTTTATCCTAGTCGTCGGCACCACAGCAATACTTATACTTCTTGCCGCTTCCACAGGGACATGGGTCGTTCCTCCCGGGCTCCTCCTCGGCTATCCTCTGCTGGGGGTTCGATTTCGACCCGGAACCACGTCCACGTTGATCTTCCTCTCCCGTGGGCAAGCCAGTCGTATCGTCAGCGTGAGAGAGGTTCAGGTTCGACGTGGAGACGCCCGACTTGACCGGACCCTTCGAGCGCTGGACCTCTATCCTGGATTTTACGAGAAACTCGACGAAGTCCTTCCTTATGGCGGCTTCCAGGTCCTGGAATAGTCGATAAGACTCCCGCTTGAACTCTACGAGTGGGTCCTTACCGCCGTAAGAAGACCAGCCTACGCCCGCCTTCAAGTCGTCTATCAAGTAGAGATGTTCTCTCCACTTGCGGTCGATTATGTTAACGAC
The DNA here is from genome assembly GCA_018334595.1 of Candidatus Bipolaricaulota bacterium. Lineage (GTDB taxonomy): Bacteria > Bipolaricaulota > Bipolaricaulia > M55B111 > M55B111 > M55B111. The sequence continues at coordinate 7,616 of JAGXLQ010000021.1, forward strand.
AACTGACTTGATCAGTTCCGGAGGGACTCCCTCCTCCTCCTCGAAGAACTCGAGCTTCTCTTCCCAGTTGTCAACGATCAAGTCGGTGACGAAGCCGAGATGATCGTCGTCCGGCTCTTCCAGGTCGCCCTCCGTGAAGCCTTCGAAATCGGACAGTTCATGAACGAGCCCTTCCAGGTCGCCCTCTTCCCCTCCCCCGTCGCAGCCAAACTGTTCAACCAACTCCGTGGCGTAATCCTCGAGGAGCGGGCGCACGTATCCGTCGATCTCTTCCCAGCTCGTCTCCTCGCCCTCCGAGAGGACGAAGTGGTCCCGCAGGCGATAGATCGCTTCTCTCTGTTTGGCCAGGACCTGGTCGTACTTCAACACGTTCTTCCTCCGCTCGTAGTTAAGGCCCTCGACCTTCTTCTGCGCCCTCCTTATCGCCCGGGTGAGGAGCTGGTGTTCGATCGCCTCCCCGTCGTCGAGGCCGACGCTTTCCATAATCGAGTCTATCCTGTCTCCCCCGAAAACCCTCAGTAGGTCGTCCTCAAGTGACAGGTAGAACTGGGATGAACCGGGATCTCCCTGCCGGCCAGCCCTACCACGCAGCTGGTTGTCGATCCTCCTACTCTCGTGTCTCTGAGTCCCCAGCACGTGCAGGCCACCCACCTCTTTGACGCCTTCCCCCAGTTTTATGTCGGTACCACGGCCGGCCATGTTCGTCGCTATCGTAATGGCTCCGAGCTGCCCGGCGTCGGTAATTATCTCCGCTTCCCTCTCGTGGTTCTTGGCGTTCAGTACCTCGTGAGGTAGGCCCCTCTTCTTAAACAGGCGGCTTAACTTCTCGGACTTCTCGATCGCGTTTGTCCCCACGAGGACAGGCCGACCCTTGTCGTGAAGCTCTTCGACCTCGTCGACGATCGCGGCGTACTTGGCGTCCTTCGACTTGAAGATGACGTCCGACCTGTTGTCCCTGTCCAGGGGTTTGTTCGTGGGAACTACGACAACCTCGAGACCGTATATCTCCTCGAACTCGTCCTCTTCCGTCTTGGCCGTCCCGGTCATGCCGCTCAGGCCGTCGTAGAGGAGGAAGAAGTTCTGGAGGGTAATCTGGGCCAGCGTCTGGTTTTCCCGCTGGATCATCATCCCCTCCTTTGCCTCTATGGCCTGGTGCAGGCCGTCGGACAGACGCCGGTCCGGCATCAACCTTCCCGTGAACTCGTCTACGAGTACCACCCTCCCCTCCTTGACGATGTAGTCCTCGTCCTTCTTGAAGAACTCCTTCGCCTTGAGAGCGGTCTTGAGGTGATGGAGCATAGTGATGTTCTCGGGCAGGTAGAGGTCGTCTACGTTAAGAGACGTTTCAGCCCTGTTTGCCCCCTCGTCGAGCAGAGAAATTGACTGGTTCTTCTCGTCCTTTTCGTAGTCGCGCCCCTCGTGAAACCTCCTAGCCAGGTTGGCAAACTTCTCGTACAGCTTGGTCGACTCCTCGGCCGAACCGGAGATAATCAACGGGGTCCGGGCCTCGTCGATGAGGATGCTGTCGATCTCGTCGACGACGACGAAGTCCCGCCTGGCTCCGACCCGCTGGTCCTTTCTAGCCACCATGTTGTCGCGGAGATAGTCGAACCCAAACTGGGACGCGGTCCCGTAGACGATGTCGGCCTCGTAAGCCTCCTTACGGGCCTGAATGTCCATGTCTTCCTGTATGACGGAGATGTCGAGGCCGAGGGCCTCGTATATCGGGCCCATCCACTCCCGGTCACGCCGGGCAAGGTAGTCGTTTACGGTGGCGATATGTACCTGGCCGACCAGCCCGTTGAGGTAGGCGGGCATCGTCGCCACGAGCGTCTTGCCCTCACCGGTAGCCATCTCGGCTATGTTTCTCCGATGCAGGGTAACCCCACCAATGATCTGCACGTCGTAGGGCCTCATGTCCGTTTTCCGCTCCGCTACCTCCCTGACAACGGCAAAGGCCTCCGACAATATGTCATCCAGCTCTTCTCCGTTTTCAAGTCTCCGCCTGAACTCGTCGGTCTTACCTCTCAGCTCCTCGTCCGAGAGGTCCGAGACCTCCGAGGACAAGGCGTTAACCTGTTCCACGTACTTCTGCAGGTTGGAGACCTTCTGCTTGTTGGTCTCTCCAAACAGCCAATCAACCGCATGCATTATAGAATCGAACATGATGAAACCATCTCTCTTCGTGTCGAGAATATTCTTGTCTACCTAAGTCAAAAGCCTGATAGGATTAACACGAGGTCCGTAACCGACAAATTATGTTACAGGAAAGGTGGAAATATCAACCTAAGTAGGTCTACTTTTATCATATCGGTTGATGGGGGATAAAGTGGAATAAAAGACCGCGGACCCGGTAAGGGCCCGCGGATAGAGTTCAAAGAGACCTTCTCGTTAACGCTCTCCCAGAGGGAGCACGCTCTTCCCAAACATCGAATTGATCAACACGCCGGCCGAGGAGTACCACGCGATAAGCGCGCAGAGGAGTCCCTCGTATCCCGCGATCCGCTGCACCGTGGGGTTGAACTCTCCCCAGGCAAGCAGAAAGAAGAGAATTGTCAGCGTGATAAATACCCAGGTAATTGCCCTCGGTTCTCGCAGGGAGGCAATCGTGGAGTAAAACGTGTATATACCCCAGGCGATCAAGACAATTGCCACGCCCTCCTTGGGAACGGACGGAATCAAGCCAGCCCAGTTAAAGAAGAAAAAGGCTGCCAGGCCGACCCAGAACGCCCCAAACGAGGAAAACGCGGTCGCTCCAAAGATGTTGTTCCTGCGAAACTCCCACATTCCTGCCATAAACTGAGCTATACCGCCGTAAGCAAGGGCCACCGGCATGACAATACCAAGCGTACCCTCGGCAACGATACCCGAGTTGACCAGGTTCAAGATAAAAGTTGAGAGGGCAAACCCACCGAGCCCGAGGGCCGCAGGATTTGCCACGTCGTCGTTAATTGCCAATTATATCACTCCAATCTTACTGAGAAACAATTCTACTGTATCTTCTCCTGTAACCTTTCAACCGCTTCCGGGTTCCTCAACGTGGTCAGGTCTCCAGGGTTCTCTCCCTTGACCAGGCTCTTGAGAATCCTCCGCATGATCTTGCCTGACCTCGTCTTCGGTACCTCGTCGGCTATGATGATGTCCGCCGGTCTGGCAGTCGGGCCGATGGTGTCGTCGACGAGACCGATGAGTTCCTTCTTCAGGGTCTCGCTGTCGACTTCTGCCCCTCTCTCGAGCATGACGAACGCGATCGGGACCTCTCCCTTTACGTCGTCGGGCCGTGACACGACTGCGGACTCGGCGACTAACTCGTGTTTGCCGATGGCGTTTTCCACCTCGCCCGTCGCCAGCCTGTGTCCGGCCACGTTCATTACGTCATCGAGGCGCCCGGTGATCCTGATGTTTCCGTCCTCGTCTATGCGGGCTCCATCGCTGGTAAAGTAGTACCTCGGTCCGTACTCGCTCCAGTACTCCTCCTTGAACTTCTCCGGACGCTTGTATACGCCCCTGATCAAACTGGGCGGGAAGGGAGACTTCAGCGTCAGGTAACCGCCTTCGTCAACGCCGACCGGGTTTCCTTCCGTGTCAAGCAGGTCCGCGTTAATTCCCGGGAAGGGTTTACCAGCGTAGACGGGGATAAACGGCCCTACACCGGGGAGAGCGTTTATGACGTTGGCGCCCGTTTCCGTTTGCCACCAGGTATCGACAATCGGACAACGCCCGCCGCCGATGTGTTCGAAGTACCACATCCAGGCGTCCTTGTTGATCGGCTCACCAACGGTTCCAAGTATCTGTAGGCTGGAAAGGTCGTGTTTCTCCAGCCACTCTTCTCCCTGCTTGATGAACATCCTTATGGCCGTGGGTGCCGTATAGAATTGGGTGACTCCTTCGTCTTCGATTATCTCCCAGAGACGGTCGTATTCCGGATAGTCGGGTGCGCCTTCGTAAACTACCGTGGTGACGCCGTTCATGAGAGGACCGTAGTTGATGTAAGTGTGGCCGGTAATCCAGCCAACGTCAGCGGTACACCAGAAGATGTCTCCCTCGTGAAGGTTGAAGTTCCACTTTGCGGTCAAGTACGCCTGTACGGCATATCCACCTACGTGGTGCATAACTCCCTTCGGTTTCCCGGTTGTTCCACTGGTGTAAAGGATAAAGGCAAGGTCGCTGCTGTCCATTACCGCTGGTTCGTGCTCCGTGCTTGCACCTTCCATCAGTTCGTGGTACCAGTGGTCCCTTCCCTCTTCCATCTCCACGTCAGCGCCGGTCCTCTTTACCGTGACGACGTTCTCAACCGGGGAACCGCGCAAACCCTTGTTTGCGTTCTTCTTGAGGTTGAGAGGCTTGCCGCGCCTGTAATATCCGTCCGCGGTCACCAAAACCTTGGCGTTGGCGTCATCCAGCCTGTCCTTCAAGGATTCGGGGCTGAAAGCGGAAAAGACTACGCTGTGGGCAGCTCCAACTCTCGCCGTGGCGAGCATCGCTATGAGAGCCTCCGGGATCATCGGCATATAAATTCCCACCCGATCTCCCTTCTCCACGCCCAAACTCTCCAGGACGTTGGCAAACTTGGAGACCTCGTCCTTCAGCTCGGAGTAGGTGATCCTTACCGTGTCCTCGTCGGTTGGCTCGGGCTCCCAGACAATTGCGTTTTCATCGCCCTTGCCGTTTTCGACGTGCCGGTCTACGGCGTTGTAGGCTAGGTTTAGCTTACCGCCGACAAACCATTCGTAGTTGTAGGGCTCTTCCGTGTAGACTTCGTCCCACTTTTCGTACCAGTCGATTCCTTCTTCCGCCTGTTCCGCCCAGAATTCCTCCGGGTTTTCCAGAGCTTCTTCGTAAATGGATTCATCTGAAACCCAGGCCGTTTCCTTCAATTCTTCCGTGGGCCAAAATACATCCTCTTTTTCAGGGTCAGGCTTAACCCACTGTTTCGGTTCTGTCAATGTTTACCCTCCTGTTATTAAATCGTTGATTGAAAATTAGTTTAGTAGTAAAACTGCGATTGTCTTGCTTACGTCCAGATTGAGAACATCGTACGAGGAGACTTCAAGTTATCAACCAATTAGCTGTGTCCAATTTTTCCAACCGCCCGCATCAAACCAAAACCACCCGTTAGGGTGATTGTTGGCGACACAAGATTTATGGAAC
>JAGXLQ010000169.1 GCA_018334595.1 Candidatus Bipolaricaulota bacterium
AACAGGCACATTCGAGAAAATCTCGACGCGGAGGGCAATCGAAGATCACACGTGGACTTCGATTTTTCAGTCAGTACTCTTGACGACCATTTCTCCACCCGCAAGGCTTCGTCAAGGCGACGGCCTTCAAGTCGGGGGCGAGAATGGGAACCAAGTCGAAAACCGGGGGGTAAAGGAAAATCAAAGAAAAAACGTGCAAAGGAGCTAAGGGAACCCCTGGTCGATCTCTTCGACGACGAGGAGAAAATGCGGGTGATTGCGATCTTCCCCGAGGTCGAGGAGGAAGAAGAATTGGGAATCGAGTTGACTGACAGGGTCCTCGTCCTGAAAACTGACGAGAATAGGGAAGAGGTCCAACTGCAGAATCACCCCGCCGGGCAACCCGAAGTCAAGTTTAAGAACGGCATATTTGAGATAGTACTGCACAAGAATAAGGATTAACTTTCGATAATAATTCACCTTGAGATAACCGTACCCGGTGTGCTTTGCTGGCAGGTGGAGTTCACCGGTTTCCTATTTTTTTATGAAATACTTCTCAACGTCTCGTTGAGTTACTTCCTTTACCCGTCAAGGACACGTCTTTTATACTTCATTCTGTAAACAAGTTGTTGTCATCGGAGGTTTTAGTTCTGGCATGGAGGAGAAATCGTTTGTCGAATTGGTGAGTTATCTTGGCGAAGATGCTAAACGAAAAATCACGAAATCTCTGATCGAATCGTTTGCCAACAGGAAGGATTTGGCTGAGGAGATTGGGTGTAGCTATTCGACGATAAAGAAGTGGGCGAGCGGGACAAAACCCGGGGAACGATACCTGTCAGAAATAGTCAAACTTGACTTCGAGCGCACAAACGATGCCCAGATGATTGTTGCCAAAGAATATCTCAGGTTCCAATCGATCTGTAATACTCTTGGGATCGGTTTGGGGGGAGGAAGCAGGTTGTCACGATTCTTTGACCGGGTTAATGCGGATGGCGTAAAAATACTGCATTATCTCTACAAAAATGGAAACGCCCGCATTAATGAGTTGTCCGAGTTAATCGATGGGGCGTCACACAGCGAAGTCATTAGATTAATGAGGAAGGTAATAAACGAGGAGGCCGAGAAGATATTTGGAGACGAGATAGTCGAGTTCAGAGAATCGGCCGTAAATCAGGAGTCTGGAGACGTGATAACCTTCGCCTGGTGGCTTACACAGACAGGTCTGGAGGTCCTGAAGCCTGATAAGGTCAAGGACAACGTTGAAGCTTTTCAGGGAGACCGTGAATTGACGATCGTCTATGGGTCGGCTGGCAAAGAGTACTCTAACCCTGAAACGGAAACTTCGGTAAAAAATGGCATCCTGACGATTAAGGTGAGCGGAGGGAAGGCATAGATTGACCGGTGATGTAAAATCTTTGGAGGTGTGACCTAGATTGGCATTACAGGCAACGAAGGACACGAATAGCGGGACGGGTCTAGCGGAGGCAATCGATCTGTTGCTTGACAAGGGTTTGGTTATAAACGCCGATATCACCGTATCGATTGCTGGTACCGAACTATTAGGCATAAAGGCCAGGGCTGCGTTAGCCTCGTTTGAAACTGCCGCTGAATACGGCCTGGAATTCCCCAGCGGTACTAACCGGGAGACAAAGGCCTGGAAGGAGCTTGAACAGGGCAAGGAAACCTGCCCTCAATGCGGGAAATCAGTCTTGAGGGACGACTTATTGGAGGAAGGTTGTCCGTATTGCGGCTGGAAAAGCGCCAAGGCGAAGGAGAAGTCAGAAGCGGATGATGAATTGGCGGCATAGCTCCTTAAACTTACGGAGGTATATATGAGCGAGGTTATCGACATCGAAGAGGACGAATTGAAAACCGCTTTACTCGGATTGGTTATGGCTTTGGTGGAAGTCGTCCGCGATACGCTTAAGATACAGGCGCTGCGGCGGATGGATTCCGGTCGCCTGACGGAAGACGAAATCGAGAGGCTGGGAATAGCTCTCTATGAGTTGGACGTCGCCATAGAAGAGATCGAATCAGAGCACGAGCTCGAAGACGCGGTCCATCAAACTAGGGATGGACTAAATCAACTGGTTGATGAAGTTCTCAACCCGGAGACGTGGAAAGAGAATATCGAGGCCGGTACGGGAGCTTAGGAGGGAAAATGACTTCAGGTAACCAGTGTTCCCTATATATGTATGGGATTGTTAGGGAGTCAAGTCGGAGGAGTTTTGAAACCGAAGGGATTGAAGGAAGTAATGTATTTTCCATACCGGAGCGAGACGTTGCCGCGGTAACCCACAAGTGTGGCGACGAACCGTATCAATCTAAAGAGGACTCCGTGGTGAAGGGCTGGGTTAAAAAACATCAAGAGGTACTTGATAAGTTAATTAACGAGTACGGCGATCTGCTGCCGTCGCGGTTTAATACGATCTTTCATTCCACAGATGAAAGGTCTGCCGAGGAGGTAGTTCGACAGTGGCTCGCCGATAATTATCAAAGCGTCTCCGACCAACTCGACGACCTTGCAGGTAAGAAGGAATACGGCGTTATAATCTATTATAACAAATCATTGGCAGCTGAGGAGATAGCCGAAGAGTCAAGTGAGGTAGCTGAAATGGAAGAACGGATAGAAGAGATGTCCTCTGGTCGGGCCTATATGTACAAACAAAAACTGAGCAAGCTGCGCCGGCAAAAGCTATCCGAATGGTTGGATAGTCGTGAGCAGGAGTTTTTGGCGGAAATATCGAATGTGGTAAGCGAGGTTCAGGCAGAGGATTTGAGATCCAAAGACGAGGACTTCCCCGTAATGCTAAAGCTATCTTGTCTGTTGGATAGCGAGTGCGAGGACGTCCTGGGAGAAGTACTGGAAGAGATAAATGAGGAGTCTAAGTTTAACGTCAGGTTTACCGGTCCGTGGCCACCGTTTTCGTTTGCTGACCTCGGCGGAGCTAACGGTAGATAGCAATTAAATTGTCAGTTATCTTCCATTTAACATAAACCGCTACGGGGGTTTTCTAGTGGAACCGGAACGCGACGAATTGATCGACTTGTTGGACCGAATTCTGGAAAAGGGTGTTATTTTGAACGCTGATTTAATCATCGGGATTGGTGAGATACCTCTAATCGGCCTTGACCTTCGCCTCGCACTTGCGGGGATAAAGACGATGCTGGATTATGGGTTATGGGAGGATTGGGATAAAGCTCACAGAGCCGTAGCTTCGCAGCGAGAAGAGGGATAGTTTGGCCTAGGTTCCGGAGAGGATTCACCTATGGAAGGCAGTAAATTATTCACGGTGGGCAAGGCGAGCCCAAAGGACGTTGGATTGGGGATCGCTCGCATGGATCGAGAAGATATGCTCGAACTCGGCGTTGACCCAGGCGACGTAATTTTGATTGAAGGCAGGTCAAAGACCGCTACCAAGGCCATGCCTAAAAAGGACTCGTCGGGAAAGGGGATTTTGACTGTCGACGGTCTGATAAGAAATAACGCGGGGGCGGGAATTGATAAGCAGGTGGAAGTAAGCAAGTGGAGGTCTACACCCGCAAATTCGGTTCGCTTGAAAACAACCTCTGGCGTGGAGATCGACGCCGATTCTTTCTCTC
>JAGXLQ010000022.1 GCA_018334595.1 Candidatus Bipolaricaulota bacterium
TTATTGCTAAACTTGTTTAGAAGATTATCGGATACACCGGGAACAAGGAAGCAAATAGTATCGAAACGACGGACATCAACTTCGCCAGAATATCTAGTGACGGCCCGACGGTGTCCTTCAGGGGATCGCCGACCGTATCACCGACTACACTGGCATCGTGGGCTTCCGACCCTTTACCGCCGTAGTGTCCCTCTTCTATGTATTTCTTGGCGTTATCAAGGGCGCCGCCCGTATTAGCAGAGTAAATCGCCAGCTGTAGACAGGACAAAAGCGCACCAATAAGGAATCCCGCCAGGGCGAACTTACCCAGAATGAGACCAACGATGAGCGGCATGATAACAGCAAGTAGAGATGGTACTACCATTCTCTTAAGTCCACCCGTCGAGGTAATCGAAATACATTTGTTGTACTCGGGTGTCGCTTCTCCTTCCAGTATTCCCGGGATTTCCTTAAACTGTCTCCTTACTTCCTTTACCATCAGTCCGGCGGTATCACTGACTCCCCGTATTAACAGAGATGAGAAGACGTAAGGTACCATTGCTCCGAGAAAGAGGGCGGCAATAACCGAGCCTCCAATCCCCGGACTTGAGGAAATTATCTCGATCGTCGGCACCTTAACTGCCTCAGCGCTGCCAATTGCGGACCACATGTAGGCAGCAATCAACGCCAGGGCGGAAAAGGAAGCCGAGCCTATGGCAAAGCCTTTACCTATTGCGGCAGTTGTGTTTCCAATGGAGTCAAGCTTGTCAGTTCTATCCCGAACCTCTTCTTCCAGACCTGCACCCTCAGCTATACCGCCTGCGTTATCCGCAATCGGACCGTAGGTATCTACCGATACGGTGATTGCCACGAACGAGAGCATGCCGAGTGCGCCAAATGCAACTCCCATCAGACCCGCTAGCCAGTAGGTAATCATTACAGCCAGACCAATTGCGATAGCGGGAATGAACGTGCTAAGCATACCCACGGCCATACCCGATGTCACGCCGACCGCTGTTCCCGAGTCGTTTTGAGACGCAAGTCTCTGCACGGGACTGTAATCAGCTGACGTGTAGTACTCCGAGACGTAGCCGATGATTATCCCCACAGTAGCTCCAATCAAGACGGACCAGAAGGGTGCAAAGTTCATCGGTGATAGCCACACTATTATCAGGGTAAATATTGCTGTCAACACGGCAGCGATACGGGTCCCGTTCATCAGGGTCGCCTGCATGCCTTCTTCCCGTGAGCTCGATCGAATAAAGTATATTCCAACGATGCTGGCGAAGATACCGGAGGCAACTATCAACATAGGAGCAAATATTAACCACCAATACTGAGTCGGCGTTACTCCTACAGAGAGACCGAGATCGCCCAGCATCCCGACGAGCGACTCGTTTACTCCGCCGTCAGCTCCCTGGCCGACGAACAGGTACAAAACGATGATGATTACAGAAATGATTGATCCGATAAAGGATTCGAGGAGGTCTGCTCCCAACCCGCCAACGTCACCGACGTTATCCCCGACATTATCGGCTATGGATGCCGGGTTGCGTGGGTCGTCCTCCGGAAGGCCTTGCTCGACCTTACCGACGAGATCCGCTCCCATATCGGCGGCCTTCGTATAGATACCTCCTCCAACACGGTCAAACAACGCGACCAGTGAAGCACCCATTGAATAAGCGCTTACTATTAGCGCTCCTTTAATAAGGTTAAGGTCTCTACCGAGGACCTGGCTGATCACGGGTACCGATTTCGTCGTTATCTCAAGAGATGCAGGGTCGAACGCACCCCTGAATATTGCGATCACCAGCGCAAGTCCCCCCAACGCCAGCCCGGCAACTGCAAGACCCATAACGGATCCACCGGAGATAGCTACGTCAAGGGCCTTTCTAAAGCTGGTTCTCGCCGCGTGCGTGGTCCTTCCATTGGAGAGAGTAGCTGAGTTCATTCCGATAAAAGCAGCTGTCATCGACAAAACTGCACCGATGAAAAATGCTAAGGCAACCTCCCAATAGAATATTCCCCACAGCAACAACGCAATGAGGAGCATGACGACCGCGAATATCCGTACCTCTTCCCGCATGAAAGTCCAGGCACCTTCCCTGATGAACCTCTGAATGTCCTTCATCTTGGAAGTCCCCTGGTCCTGTTTGGCCACGTACCTAACAAGATACCACGCGAGCAGCAGCGCTACCCCCGAGATAATCCCTGGTACCAAAATTAAGCTAAATATTCCTAACATTAACAAACCTCCTAAGCTTTAATGTGGGTTAAGAATTATGTAAATAAGTCCTTACGACGGGCAAAACAATGCCCCCTAGAAACTCACAGTTGCGGCTAAAGTACCGAATTTATCCGGGCTACAGTCTTTTCCGGCCCAAGTATACTTATTACTTCTTTTATCTCAGGCCCGGATAACCTTCCGGTCACGGCAGCGCGCAACGGTTTATACACTTCCTTATAACCTGTATCGACCTCTTCTTTGGTATCCCTGACGGCTTTCGATACGTCTTCCGGCTGCAGTACCTCTGTTTCAGAAAACTTTTCCATAATCGCCCGCAGGACTTCTTCTGAATCCTCCCAGGCAAGAACTTCTTCTGCCTCCCCTGTTAATCCCACTCCGTCAAAGAAGATAGCCATGTCCTCGTTGTCAACAAGTTCACTTAGCTTGCTAATGGAAGGGCGAACCAGGTCGAGGGCCCTGCGTAAACCCTCAGCTCCAATTTCCTTCAGGGATGCTTCGTCGACAAAACCCGACTTCTCCAGAAACGGAGAGGCCAGCTCGACAAACCTTTCCAGTTCCACTTCCTTAATATATTGACCGTTGAACCAGTCCAACTTGTCCCTGTCGAAGACTTGGGGGCTGTCAACTATATTATCGAGCGAGAACGATTCGATTAACTCCTCCCGCGAGAACACTTCCTGCTCGTCCTTAGAAGACCATCCCAGTAGAGCAAGGTGATTGACCATCGCCTCGGGTAAGTAGCCATCCTTCCTGAATTCTCCTACGGAGGTAACCCCACTTCTCTTGCTCAGCTTGGTTTTGTCCGGGCCAAGCAACATTGAAAGGTGTCCGAACCTGGGTTTCTCAAAACCCAGAGCGTCGTACAGAAACATCTGCTTGGCGGTATTAGTTAAGTGGTCCTCGGCGCGAAGTACAAAGCTAATTTCCATAAGGTGATCGTCGAGCACGCAGGCGAAGTTGTAGCTCGGAGTTCCGTCAGACTTTAAAATAACGAAGTCTCCAGTTGTCAAGCTTTCGAACTCAATTTCGCCCTTGATCTCATCGGGGACCACGGCATGAGGTTGCTGCTCGGGCAGCTTAAACCTTATGGTGGGTTCCCTCCCCTGGTCACGGTAGTTTTTCTTCTCCTCCTCGGTCAGGTTCCTGCACCTACCATCGTATATCGGAGGGCGCCCCTCCTCTATTGCCTTTTTTCTCCGCTCCTCTAGTTCATCCTCCCGACAATAGCAATGGTAAGCTTTCCCTTCATGTACCAACTTGCGGGCATACCGCTCGTATATTTCTAGCCTGTCAGATTGTTTGTAGTACTCATCCCATTTAATCCCAAGCCACTTCAGGTCTTCCTTGATACTAGCCGTATACTCCTCGCTCGACCTTTCCAGGTCGGTATCCTCAATTCGGAGGATCAACTTCCCTTCTTTCTTCTTAGCGTACAACCAATTAAATAACGCAGTTCTCGCTCCCCCCACGTGGAGCCAACCTGTGGGCGAGGGAGCAAAACGAACTCTTTTTGTCTTCACGGATATTTCCTCCAGCTAAAGTATTTATAAAAGGTAAAGACGAGACCATCTTAACTATTATAGAGGTAAACCACGAAAGTGCAAATTACAAAGATACTTTTCTGAATAAGTAGCTCTATATAATGAAGAAGCTATCTAATTAAGACGAACCAGCTCTGATTTCAACTCCTCTATCTCGTCCCTGTAAGCTGCCGCCTTTTCAAACTCCAGCCTTTCAGCAGCCTCGTTCATGGAGTCTTCTAGTTTCTGCACCAGGTCGAAGATCTCCTCTTCGCTCATTTCCTCCACTTCACTCTCCTCGTAAACTGGCACCTGTCCTGTAGATTCGGGTTCGAGTAACTGTCCGATATCGGTAATGTCCTTCTTGATCGTTTCCGGCTCTATCCCGTGTTCTTCGTTGTAGGCATTCTGTATCTCGCGTCTCCGGTTGGTCTCGTCGATCGCCCTCCTCATAGAATCAGTGATCCTGTCCGCGTAGAGAATAACCTTGCCGCTTACGTTACGCGCCGCCCTGCCCATCGTTTGGATGAGAGAGGTATCAGACCGGAGGAAACCTTCCTTGTCGGCGTCCAATATCGCTACAAGCGAGGTCTCGGGTAAATCCAGCCCCTCCCTTAACAGGTTAATGCCGACAAGGACGTTAAATCTTCCCTGTCTTAACTCCCGCAGTATCTTCACTCTCTCCAGGGTATCTATTTCCGAATGCAGGTACCTGGCCTTAACCCCTACCTCGAGGAAGTAGTCGGAGAGCTCCTCGGCCATCTTTTTCGTCAGAGTCGTCACCAGTACCCTTTCGTTCCGACCCGTCACGACGTCTATTTCGTTCAGGAGGTCATCTACCTGATTTTCTATTGGCCTTACCTCGACCTCGGGGTCGACCAAGCCCGTGGGCCTAATTATCTGTTCGACAATTTGCCCGCTATGCTCGTACTCGTACGGGCCGGGCGTCGCCGAAGTGTAGATAATCTGGTTTATCCGATCTTCAAACTCGTTAAACTTCAGCGGGCGGTTATCCAGGGCGGAGGGAAGCCGATAACCGTGCTCGACGAGCGTCTCCTTTCTCGATCTATCGCCGTTATACATCCCCCCTATTTGAGGTATAGTCTGGTGTGATTCGTCGACAATTATCAAAAAATCATCTGGAAAGTAATCGATCAAAGTGTAAGGTGGTTCCCCCGGATCTCTATCGGTCAGGTACCGTGAATAATTCTCTATCCCCTTACAGTAACCCAGCTCTTCCATCATCTCCAGGTCATACTTCGTCCTCTGTTCCAACCTCTGGGCCTCAAGGAGCTTTCCATTTTTTCTGAAGAGTTCATGCCTCTCTTCAAGCTCTTCCTTAATAAGCTCTGCGGTCTGGTCGAGTTGCCCTCTTGAGGTGATGAAGTGAGTCGCCGGGTAGATTACAATCTTCTCCTTTTCCTTGACCTTTCTACCCGTCAATGAGTCCACCAGCGTGATCTTGTCAATTACGTCCCCGAAGAATTCTACTCTAATCGTTTCCTCACCGTATATAGGAACTATATCTATGGTATCGCCACGGACCCTGAATGTGCCCCGGGTGGGGTTGATGTCGTTTCTCGTGTACTGCAAGTCCACCAGATTTTTCAACAAATCGTCCCTGTCCAGCCTGGCCTCCAGGGCAAGCGGGCGTGCCATATCCTCGTACGTACTCGGCGAACCGAGGCCGTATATACAGGAGACGCTGGCCACAATTATTACATCCTCCCTTTCAAACAGGGCAGATGTGGCCCGATGTCTCAACCGGTCAATTTCATCATTTATCGAAGAATCTTTTTCAATGTAGGTATCTGTCTCAGGAACGTACGCTTCCGGTTGATAGTAATCGTAGTACGAAACGAAGTAGTGGACAGCGTTGTGGGGAAACAGCTCGTTGAACTCGTTCCACAGTTGGGCAGTAAGCGTTTTGTTATGGGCGATTACTAGAGTTGGCCTCTGGAGGTTCTCAATGACGTTTGCCATAGTAAACGTCTTACCCGTACCGGTGGCCCCCAGGAGGGTTTGGTGCTTGATTCCTGCCTCTACTCCCCTCGTCAACTGAGAGATGGCCTCCGGCTGGTCACCCTTGGGTTCCTTCTCCGTGTCGAGAATAAAGTTCTTAACCATAGCGGTCAAATTTTACCTAAAGAGACAACTCTTATCAGCCGTAAGTACGGAAAACCGGCGAGGAGGGACAGATGGTTTCTCCCAGGTGTTAAATTGTAAGAAATAATTCAAAACAATCTACTGTCTTCATACCCCAGGTGTTCAAGGCCCTTTTCCGTTACCTTTCTCCCCTGGCTGGTACGTTCGATGAACCCCTTAGTCAGCAGGTAAGGTTCGTAGACATCGGATATCGTGTCCTTTTGTTCGGACAGAGCCGCAGATATGGTGTCGAGCCCAACCGGCCCGCCACCAAACTTCTCAGTAATTGTCTCCAGGATTCTCCTGTCCAGTTTGTCCAGCCCACTTCCGTCAATACCAAGCATCTCCAGCGCTTCCCTGGCGACCTCCCGATCGATGTAACCGTCCGCCCTCACCTCCGCGTAGTCCCTTGTCCGCTTTAACAACCGGTTGGCAACCCTCGGTGTCCCCCGTGACCTCCGGGCTATCTCATTGGCACCACCCTTCCCGTCACTAATTTCAACGTTAAGGAGGTCAGCGCCCCTCAGTACTATTTTCTCAATGGCCGAGACGTCATAAAATTCCAGGTGAAGCACGACTTCAAAACGATCCCTGAGCGGCGATGTAAGTAAACCCGTCCTCGTAGTTGCGCCGATTAGGGTAAAGGGGGGGACATCCAGCCTGATCGATTGAGCACTGGGTCCCTCGCCGATTACAATATCGATTTTGAAATCTTCCATTGCCGGATATAAAACCTCTTCGACATTTCTCCTCAACCTGTGTATCTCGTCGATGAAGAGAATATCTCCAGGGGTCAAGTTGCTAACTATCGCCGCCAGATCTCCCGGTTTATCTATTGCCGGCCCGGACGTAGTCTTGACGTTTACCCCCATCTCGTGAGCAACGATGTGGGCTAGGGTGGTCTTCCCCAGTCCTGGCGGGCCGTGGAATAATATGTGGTCAACGGTTCCACCTCGATTTAACGCTGCTTCAAGCAAAATCGAAAGGCGTTGCTTGACGTCTTTCTGGCCGATGAAGTCATCAAGGCTCTTCGGCCGTAGGTTGTTCAAACCCGTATCGTCTGCTTTCCGTTCCGGGCTTACCGCCCTTTCGTTTTCTTCTTCGAATTCCATAGTAAAATATTGTAAACGCCAACCCTTACAGGCTGCAACTAGCTCTATTTTGAATTAGTTATTCCTTCTCGATATAATTGTTATGCTCTAGTCAAATCTATTACGCAATTAGTTCGTCAGACAAATAAGCAATTAATAACTGTGGGCAAGAATTGCTGCTCCAAAACTTATTTGAGAATAGTTATCCGGTTACTGATGGGTTAGTTTAGCTCGGGTGTAAGGCGTGTTCCGGATAAGAACTGTGGCTTAGACAGGTAAGGCCGAATATAATTCATAGATAAAATACATTTACGCGATTTAGGTCCGGGTACATTAGCAAATCTTGCTTGGGTTACCCGGTTGGGCTTCACCCACGGGTGAAGGAATATAATCATGACGTCTAACAAAAGTTAACTTTGGATGCTTTCGTTTTTTAGTGTTAAATAACTCACCAAAATCTCACCTAAATGGTGAGGAAAGGATTAGTGAATGAATAGACTTAAAGAAGTAGAAGACGTAATCTCCCGCCATAAGAAATTTATCATTGGCTCACACCGAAGTCCGGAAGCCGACGCGATAGGCAGCCAGTTAGGACTGAGCCGGGCACTACGTCAGCGGGGCAAGAAGACTACACTCGTAAACGTAGACGGCGTTCCACGAAACCTATCTTTTCTTAAAGGCGCGGACTCAATAAAAAAGCCTGGAGAAATAGACGACAAGAAGCTGTCGGGAATCGAAGTGGGGATAGTGGTTGACTGCAGCGACCTCGATCGCCTCGGTGACGCTGGCAAGAGGCTGTTTGAGGGTCTCCCCGTTATCAACATTGACCATCATAAGGACAACGACAAATTCGGTGATATCAACTACGTTCAGGGCGTCGCTGCAACCACGGAAATAATTGCCGAACTAATTGAATACATGGGGTTAACTATCGATGAACCGATGGCAACCGCCCTCTACGCTGGTATCATCGCTGACACGTCTTCCTTCAGAAACGATAACGTGAACCCTGACCTGATGGAGAGGTCGGCGGAACTTCTCCGGAGGGGGGCAAATGCAAGATCGGTCATCGTCAACCTTTATGAACGAGAGCCATTCATCAAGCTTAAGTTGCTGGGCGAGGTGCTCTCGAACGCAAAATTTAACAACGGGATAGTCTGGACAACGATAACACCCTCGCTTCTGGAGAAGGTCAGCGCGTCCGGAGAAGATACGGAGGGGATAGTTGGCACCCTCCGGACTACGGAAGGAGCTAAGGTCGCCTGTGTATTCAAGGAACTCTCTGACAACAGAGTCAAGGTTTCCCTGAGATCAAAGGAGGGATTTGACGTGAGCCGGGTGGCTAGCAAGTTCGGCGGCGGAGGGCATACCGTAGCTGCAGGCTGCCTGGTCAAAGGCGAGCTGGAGGAGGTACGAAAGCGGGTCCTCTCCGAGATCGATAAGCGTGTAAATGCATAACTCTGACTCTCACGATGTCGCTCTAACCGTTGGTACATTTGATGGAATACACCTTGGCCACCAGGCCCTCCTGTCAGAAACTCAAAGGATTGCCGGAAGGCGGGGCTTAACAAGCGCTGCGTATACTTACCGGATACCCCCAAAAAGGTACTTTACCGGTAGCTGGCCACAGCTTTTGTTACCTCCAGAGGAGAAAATCCGCGCCCTCAACCGGTACGTGCAAGACGTAGTTGTCCACGACTTCGAGGAGGTTAAGGACTATAGCCCCGCGAAGTTCGTCGAAGAAGTACTTGTCCGGGAACTTCAAGTAAATGCAATAATTGTCGGAACGGACTGGAGGTTCGGGGCAGATAGGACGGGTTCATTGGATGAACTCTACACCCTTGCCAAAGACAGGTTTACGATTCATCCCCAGGAACAGGTAAAGAAAAACGGCAGAATAATAAGTAGTACCTGGATAAGGCGGGAACTACAACAGGGAAATGTCAAACTGGTCCGAGGTCTGCTTGGCCACCCCCCCATGATTTATGGGAAAGTGGTCAGCGGAGACAAAATTGGAAGGAACATAGGTTTTCCCACCGCCAACTTGAAAGTTGACAAGCGTGTAGTAACTCCATATGCAGGGAGTTACGCAGCGATCGTTACGGTCTCAGATAAATGTTATCCAGGGGTAGTCTACGTAGGTGCCAAGCCGACCTTTAACAAGGCAAAGACGCGGGTTGAAGTTCATATTATTGATTTCGATAATGATATTTACGGGGAGAACGTAGAACTAGAACTGATAAGATTTATCTCTTCGAGCAAACGTTACAGAAACAAAGCTGAATTGAAGAGGGCCATTGAGGGGATCGTAGAACGAGCGAGGGACGTTCTCGCCAAAGAAATCCAAGTCGACGGTTGAAGGATCTCACAGAGAAAGTCAAGGAGGTCTTTATGGCATTAGAATGGAGAGAATTTGTCAAGCAGGAGTTTATTCGGACTGACAACGACTTTACTAAAAAACTACCGATCAATTCTATAAACCTTTCCACCTACGGATTGATAAGCGAAGCAACAACGTTCGTTCCCGTTAGGCTGCAAGACGAGGTACATATCAGACCGCTACCTGGGGGCCTGAGCGAGCTCAGGAAAGACCTGCAGAAATCTCCGCGACCAGGTGGTGGCTTTAGCGTCGACAATGCACTACAAACCCTGACTCAGTTTGCGGATGAGTGGGAGAAATCAATCAAGGAGAACAAGAAATGGGAGAGGATGGTCGAGTTAGCGGAGAACGAGGGTAAGATCTTGGCGGGAAAGGAGTACGAAGAAAGGACAAAAGAAGAAGGAAGTTCATTCCTGTCCAGTTTAAGGAATATCTTTAAATTTTAATGGATCAAATCGACCTTTCCGAGTTATTTAACCACCAACCATACGCCAAAAAGATCCTCGCTAAATTAACGGAATCAGGCTTCCAGTCAGTAATAGTCGGTGGAGCAATCCGGGATCTTCTGCGATCCTACCTGTTCGACGATTACGAGTTCGAACCCGAGAAGACGGACGTGGATATAGCTACCTCAGCCGGATTGGATCAGATTAGGTCAAACCTGCCTAACTTTAACTTTATAGAAGTAGGGGCGAAATTTGGCGTTCTCATTGCGGTTACCCCTGATGGAAAGGAATATGAGATAGCGCAGTTCAGGAGCGAATCGGGCTATGACGGGCGCCGTCCCAACCAGGTCAAATTGGTAGGGTCCCTGGAAAAGGATATTGAGAGACGCGACTTCACCGTTAACGGACTTGCAGTAGATAGAGAGGGAAAAATCTATGACTTCGTGGACGGCGTTGAGGACCTTAAGAAGCGCGTCATCAGGGCAATCGGAGACCCGATTGCCCGCTTCCAGGAGGATTACCTCAGGCCCCTCAGGGCTATCAGAATAGCCTGCAACCTCGACGCGACTATAGAGGAAGAGACCTATAAGGCAATTGACCACCTCTCAGAGGGGATAACCAGCATATCCTGGGAGAGAATAAACCTGGAGCTTTTCAAGATCCTGGAAACGCACAGGTCGGCCCGGGGCATGAGGACTTCTCATGAACTGGGTTTACTCGAAGAGATCTTCCCTGAAATGGCCGACAACGAAGATATTCCTCAACCGGAGAAATACCACCCCGAGGGGGACGTGCTCGAGCACAGCTTTGTGGCACTCGAGGCAGCTGATAGGTTGGACTTTCCCCCATTGGTCAAACTGGCCACGTTTCTCCACGACGTCGGTAAAGCGGAAGCCTATCGAAGAAACGAGGGCAACCACCTTGGTGGCCACGAACTCATTGGAGAAAAGCTCGCAGGAAAAATCGCCAACAGGCTGCGTCTGTCAAACAAGGAGTCGGAGAAACTCCGGTGGATAGTGGGGACCCATATGAAGGGCTCGATTCTGCACAAGATGAAACAAGCGAAACAGGTAAAGCTTGTCAGGTACAGACAGAAGAAAAAATTCTCTATAAACCGGCCGGGAGAAAGATACGATTACTTCACCTCCTTGCTGCAGACAATCATTGCGGACAGCGAGGCCAGCGTTCACGGCTCTGACGGTTGGTTACCTGTCTTAGAGCGGTTTACGGAGCTACTTCTCCACCTCCAGGACCTAGAAGACCTGGGTACCGCGCGCAAGCTCATTAACGGGAACGACCTCAAAGACCTGGGGCTACCTGAGGGGAGAAAGCTGGGAACGGTTCTCGAAACGTTACACGAGATGATTTACGCCGGAGAGATCACTAAGCGAAAAGAGGCACTAGAAGAGGCGAAAATAATTATCCAGCAGGATGGTCCCCTATAAGAAACGCCGTAGGGGGGGTGCCTGAGAATTATCGCGGTGCCGCGAACGAGGCGGAGCCGATGGTCCTGTACTCACTTGTTGTGTATTTCAATTATGTCACCGTCCTCCAAGACGTGGTCCTGAGCAACCTCCTGTCCATCAAACCTGCCAGAGCCCCAAATCCTCACGTAATCAAGCTCCTCTACGAGATCTCTATGAATGGACTTTACAGCCTCGATAACCGTACTACCCCGATCAAGCAAGTAAGGTTCCTGAAGATCTGGCTCCTCGCCGGGCTTTTTCGTATAGGCCCTAATCTTTTGCAGGCTTTTGAAGACCGATCGCGAAAACTCGTCGAGGGTGTCCTCTTCTAAAATTGAAACGGGGACGACGGGCAATTCGGTGCCATTCTTTAATATCGAGGTTATGTCCTCGTCGGACGGTTCGTCGTTCTTCGTGACGATTATGAGCCCTTTTCTGTTCGTCCGTCCAATCTCGTCGATCTTAAAGTCATAGTCCGGGGGGAAGAGATATATCCCCTCGTCAGAAAGAAGGTCCCGTGAACGCCTAAACTGTTCTCGAGGATTTTCTAACGAACCGTCTATGAGAAGCAATACGAGGTCAACTTTTCTGATGAGATTAAAGACCCAGTTTTCCACGTGTTCTTCCGAAAGGGGCGGGGTATCTATTAGCTGTATTTGAACGTCTTCGTAGCTCAACATACCAATGGTTGGACCATAGGTAGAAAAAGGAAAGTCAGCCACTTTAGGCTTGGCGTTAGTCAGGATGTCAAGGAGCGCAGACTTTCCCGTGTTGGGCATACCGCTTAAGACGACCTGGCCCACCCCTTGAGACTCGATCTGGTCGGGCGTCTTAGCCCTAGTGGGGCCTTTCTTCTTGTCCGAGCTTTTCTTTAGTTTAGATATCCGCCTCCGGATATCGGCCTCTATCTTATCCGTGCCCTTGTGGCTTGGTAACAGGGAAAGCATTCGTTGCAGGGCACTTATCTTCTCGTCCTTTGCATCGGCCTCGCGAAACCTCTCTTCGGCCTCCAGGTATTCTGGTGGCAGGTTTGCCGGCATATATCTCCCTACCTCCTTTTATTATGCTCAATCGTTTGAATATTACCCAGCTAATCGGCAGATAACAAACCCGTTTCGAAATTTACGATACCTTCGGTAAACCTCAGCCGCTCGACACACAAACCCCTTAAAAAGAGGAAATTACCAG
>JAGXLQ010000170.1 GCA_018334595.1 Candidatus Bipolaricaulota bacterium
GGTAGCTAGATGTGTGTAGGTCCAAAGAAGAGAGGTACTCGCCTAGCCGTTTATGAGGTGTTCCGAATTCCCTTAATGGGACCAGGTCCCCGGGAGAATCGACGTCAACCTGCGTCTTCGCGTTCCGCTCGAGTTCGGCCGCCTTGAACCCGGCGTCTCTCGATTTCCAGCCCAGGAGGTTGTCCTTCCTTGGGGGGGAGGTCCCTAACATCTTCCCCGCCGGAGATACTCCGAAAAAATCCGTAGAATAGAAGTTGTTGGAGATGGATATCCTCTCTTCCGATATGATCCGTTGCAACATCCTGTCGAGGTCAGCCCGCTCGAGAAGAAGGCCGGTCCCCCCACCGATGTAGAGCAAATTCTCGATCCCGTATCCCTCAATTACCCCGTACAGTTTCCTCCCGAAGTGAAAGTCGTCGTCCGTCTTTTCTATCGTTATTTTCGGGGATATCCCCCGGGCCCGGTTTATCAGGTCATCTGAATTGCTCACTAAGACTTGAAGATCAACGGAATCCAGTTCGCTCGACATCTCAACCAGGTCGAGGGAGTTCTCGACTATCGCGCCGTTTAGAAGGTCCTCCGGATAGGTGTCTCCCGTTACGCCGGAGGCTATGACTACGGCCGTTCTACTCCTGAGTCTTTTCATGTTTGATCATCCTAACACCGTCCTCAGCTCCGACAAAAACCACGTCTGCTTTACGATGGACGAAGAGGCCATTTTCGACTACTCCGTCTATGTCGTTTAACTCCTCTTCCAGCAATTTAAGTGTATCCTCGTCGTATCTTCTCTGTAACCGGACGTCAACGATAAGGTTGCCGCCGTCAGTGGAAAATAACCCGGAGTCATCCGCTCTGATCTTGGCCTCGCCGTAATCCCCGAGTCGGTCGATCAAGCCGTCCCTTGCCTCCGGGACTACTTCCACCGGCAGCGGGAAAGACTGCCCGAGATAGTCCACGAGTTTCCTCTCATCGACCGTTATTACTAACAGTTTAGACCTGTTTGCTACCTGTTTTTCGCGGTTGTGGCACCCCCCGCCACCCTTAATCAGGTTCAGGTTGGGGTCCACCTCGTCCGCCCCGTCGATGTCGAATAGGAGCTCGTCGTGACCTTCTAGCCCTTCTGTGGGAATATCGAGTGCTTCGAGTTTGTCTCGTGTTTCATTCGACGTGGGAACCGCGGTGAGGTTAGCGAACTCGGTTAGCCTGGGGAACCCATAGGCGACGGTCGAACCGGACCCGGCACCTATATAAATATTAGCGCTGGCGTCGTACTTTTTCAGGAGCCATTCCACGGCCGTCTCAGCAGCCTGTTTCTTTAACTTGACTATTTCGGATTTTGAAAAGTCCATTCCTTCACCTCTATAGAATACGGACAAGGGCTCAAGTAGTTTTTCTTCCCCCTGATATTGTTATTATTATAAACCCTTTTGCTCGATCCACAAACGTAAACAAGAGGTCCCGCCGAATAACCTTGCAGTTCAGGCGTCTTAATCTATAATAAATGTGACATAGGCCAAACTGAGAGGATCAAACTCACGATAAGAAGAGTTAGGTGGGGGGCGGGCCTGACAAGCAGGAGTTAGCCTCAGGCTCTTACGTGAGTGTTGAATTTGTTTGTGGTTGTCTCTTACTGGGTAGGGGCATTAGCTGTAAACGTCTATCTCCCTTCGTCAGCCAATACTCAGGCAAGTGCTGGGCACCTGGTTGGTCCCCGCTTCTTTGGGAGAGGAATGAAAGTGACATGAGGCAAGAAACTGCCTCTGTATTATGGGTTTGAGGTTTATCACGCGAGAAAGTTGCACAATTAAGGTATAAGTGTCGTTATGGTTTCTTGTCTGGCAGGATATCCAACTTTACCCCCGGAATCATTTTGGAAAGAGGTGACTAAATGCACTTTTTTGACCTGATCAAAAAACGGAGGTCCATTCGGTCTTTCAAGAAGCTTGGAGTGGAGGACGAGAAATTGGAGCGTCTAATTAACGCTGCCAACCTCGCTCCGTCCGCGGGAAATCTCCAGGCTTATGAAATGGTGGCTGTTACCAATGAACAGTTAAAAGAGGATCTCGTTGAATCGGCTTTTGGCCAGAAGTTTATTGCTGAAGCACCGGTAGTCTTCGTATTCCTCCAGGATATTAAGAGATCGAGGGATAGATACGGGGACCGTGGTGATTTCTATTCCTTTCAGGACGCGATAATCGCAAATACCTACCTTCAGCTAGCTGCGGTTGAGTTAAACCTGGGGACTTGTTGGGTCGGTGCATTCGATGAGGAAAGGGTAAAGGAGCTGTTGGGGACGGAAAAACGCCCCGTAATAATTACGCCAGTTGGCTACCCCGCCAAGGGTGCTGGCCATGAAACTAGACGCCGTGAAGTCGACGACATGGTCAAATTTTTTGATTGATCCACCTTCTGCGTTTATACGCCCATAAACTGGACGACAACTTTCCTCTTCCTTCTACAGGTATCATGATTGATCGCAATAATATTTTGCCACGTCCCTAATTCGAGCTTTCCGTTGACGAATGGGAACACGACACCGGGGCCCATTATCGTGGCCCGGACGTGGCTTCTACCGTTGTCATCGTTCCACGTCTGGTGATGTTTGTAATCGATATCCTCGGGCGCTAGGCGTTCGAGGGCGTCGGGCACGTCCTCCTGTAGGCCCGGTTCGTATTCCACGGTGCTAATCGATCCGGTTGCCCCCGGAACGAAGACGTTGACTGAACCCTCCTCAAGGCCTGTCTCCTGGAGAAGATCCGCAATCAGCGAAGTGATATCCTTCATCCCGCTGTCAGCGGGTATCTCTACTTCAATTTGTCTGGTGATTACTCGCAACTTTTACCTCCTCTTACGAGCTCAATTCAACGAATTGGTCAGATAGTTTACGACCTTTTCCATCTCCATTCCGCGTGAGCCTTTGACAAGGACTAAGTTATCGTCTCCTTCAAGAGACCGCCCCAAATGTTCTTGAAGCCTTGCCTTTGACCTGAACCACTTAGCGTCCGGAAGCCTATCTAAATCCTTCCTTCCAACGTTCATGGACGAGAGTTTATCGCAGAGCGACTTGACGTTTTGACCCGTTCCCAGGAGAAGGTCCGCCCCGGAAGCGAGAACGTCGGTGGCGAGACCTGCGTGTAATTGTTTCGCCCTAGGTCCCAATTCTAGCATATCTCCCAGGGCTACGACCTTTATTCCACTAGTCTCCAGCGTGCTTAGTAGGTGAAGGGCGTTCTTGATCGCGGATGGATTGGCGTTGTAAGAATCATTGAGGACCGTACCACCGGCGAACTCAATTGGCTGCAGCCTCTGAGATAGTGGCGCAATATCCACCCCCGCCACGACCTTTCGCCTGCCTATCCCCAGTTCAAGACCGACCGAGGCACCTGCGAGTACGTTGTAAACGTTTGCTTTGGACAAAAGGTGGCTCTTCAGGCGCAGGGGTTCGTGACCTCCCCCTCGCTCCCGCAGCGTAAAACTTAGTCCGTTCAGCCCC
>JAGXLQ010000171.1 GCA_018334595.1 Candidatus Bipolaricaulota bacterium
CTTCCTCAAGCCACTGGTACTGATCGCTTGCCGGACCGGTGTAGGTTTCGCTGTTAAGGCCGAAGAATTTGAAGTAGGGTGAAAATTCCAGGGTATACCAACGTTCATTATTGGGCAAGTTGAAGTAGGAGTGATAAACGCGGGCATCTTTCTTAGTCCTAGCGAGCCCGTAGTCACCACCCACCTCGTGATTTCCAACTACGGGAACCATCGGGATCAGGTAACCGTCGGAATCCACGTATGAAGATTCGACGTGGTTAAGGTACTCCTGCCACTCGTCTCCACTGAACGGTTCCTCGATAAAGTCTCCGGAGTGGACGATGAATTGAGGGTCGTGAGAGGCCATTGCATTTGCAACTGCATTTCTGCCCTTCGGAAAGTCCAGGGCTCCCTGTCGGGTATCTCCGAACGCGGCGAAGTGTAGTTTTTCCGGGTCTCGGGGTATCGTCTTGAATTTAAATTCCTCGCTGTAGCCACCTTTCTCGCTCCCGCAGATGAAGTAATAGCTCTCCCCGGGCTCCAGGCCATCCAGCGTGACATGGTGAGCGTAACCGACCAATTTTTCCTCTTCACCGATTACCTTTTCGTTAACTCCTTCGGCCCTGTGTTCGTACTCCTCCGGGTCTCCGCCTCTGGGTTGGTCGTCGTATAGCACTACATCTCCGCTATCCGCCGAGCCCGTCCCCCAGGAGACGTTTATCGAACTGTGGACGTCGTTTGAACTCCAGGTAAGGTGAACCCCTTCAGGTAGATCTTCCGCGACAACTGTAACTGGACTAAGTGCCAGAGATAAAGAAAAGAGAATTAAAAAGGTCGTCAGGGCCGCACGAGCTGCCCTTCCACGAGAATCTTGCATAGTACCCCCTCTTGGGTTTTTAGATTTTGGAATCATTTTGCTCTACTTAACTTTTTTGAAGGTTAACTGGAATTCAAATATTTCACCAAAGTAACTCTCCGATAGATGGGGCTTTACAGCCCCGCGGTGATGTTTAGTCCAAATGATAGTCTTTGCGCTCTGGTCAATATCAACTGTTTAGTATTAAAGAAAATTGGCCAACACTTCGACCTATCCTGACACCGGGGGTAGAAACCCCCAATGATCACATTTTCTTAATTGTCTTCTTACTATGGGGTTTCGTTGAAAGAAAGTTATTAAACCCAAGATTATAAAGCACTTTTTTGATGGTGAAAGAATTGAGTGGAGAAAACTTTTCGTTTATCACCCCCGGCGAATTTTTTAGAAATTGATGATGAAAGAATTGTTAATAATAGTTTCTGTTTGCACTATATGCCATGTAACAGGATAGTTCAAGGAGTGATCGTTCGAAAGTTAACTTCAGGGAAACGCCCTGAGGAAGGAGTGTATACCTGTATATAAAAGCCTCCTGCAATAGATGGTTAACAGCGTTACAGTGCAGTGGGAAGTCAAGACTCTGGGGGTTCGGTAAAATTCGATCCCAGTGGGTCTTTCAGTCGAGATAACCAAGCCCCTTTAACCTTTCTTTGATTTCCTCGTTTTCCTTGTCCGATTTCGCCTCCGGATCTTCTTTATTACCGTTTCCGTCGGGAAGATTCAGGTCACGATAGCGGAGCGGGTTGCCTGCTTTGAAGGAAGGGGCAAGGATTTCCTCCTCTACCGTACCATCCATATATTCCGGTATCGGCAGATCGGCAAGGTGAAGTATGGTTGGGGCCACGTCAGTAATATGTAGCCCCTCAACTGATCTTTCTTCCTGAAATTCTGGCCCGGAGGCCATGAAGATGCCGTTCATACGATGGGTACCGGTCGTTGCAAAGGACTCGATAATCGGTTTTGCTGATTTGAAGACTGTCAGACCGCCCGTGTCAGTGCGCATGTCCTTCGTCTTGAACAGCAGGTCGGGCCCAATATCTGCTTGCGGGCCATCATAAGCTTCCTCGCTATCTATGACCTCTTCCACAACGGGCTTACCCGTGGAAGGATTACGAACGTTTTTAAGGTCGGAGGTAAGTTCTTCTTTCAACTTCTCAATACCTTCGGGATTTATTCCTCCCGGTGGTCCCTGCCCTTTTACGTTTAAACCGATTTCTCCAAGAACACCGCCTCGCGAAAAAGCTTTTGTGTTTCTCCAGTCTACATCATCCATGGAGAGGAATATTTTGCCCAGTATGTCCTCGAACCCCTGCATATCCCACTTCTTTGACTTGCCCAGCGGACCGAGCAGGTCTCCCAGATAGTAGAGATTCTTCTGGTTCAGGCCAAGGTTGAGGGCGGTCCGTTTGAGCCTGGTGGATGGATCGTTCTTTAGGCTGAGGTAGCCTTGTTCCATGAGCCAGGTATTTACGTTAAATATCCAGTCAAGTTGTCCAAAGCCGTGGTCGGAGACTAAAATTACGTCCGTGTCCGGTTCGGCAACCGCATCTACTATCCGTTTTACTGCCTGTTCCACCCTTTTGTGGATTCTGAGTACGGGGTTTTCGTCGAACTTATCGTCCGATGGGCCCTTGCCGTCATCTCTAACCGTGTGGTAAAGATGGTGCATGACCGTATCAGTTTCCATAAAGTAGACCATTGATACGTCCCAGGATTCCTGGCTGAGCAGATGTGTGGATACTTTTTCGCGGTTTTCAATCGAGTTTTCCAGTTGCTCCACCCATGCTTGTTTGTTTACCGCCATCTCGGCATGCAGAGGGGCTGTAACGTAGTTGTCGACGACTTCTTGTATTTCGTCCTCCAGGCCCTGGGGGTATACGTAATCTTCTGCGTTTTGAGGGGTCAGAAGGCCGGTCAGGATAAAGCCGTTTACTTCTCGGGGTGGGTAAGTTACCGGTAAGCCGATGACGCCGACCTCTTTTCCGCCCTGACTCAAGAGCTCCCATAATGTATCGGACTGGATATGGGTGGAGTCCACTATCCCTTTTCCGGGTGCTTCTTCCCCTGCGTTTCCCCAATCAAACACGCCGTGCTTCCCGGGGCGCAGCCCCGTTTGAAAGCTGGACCAGGCTGGACCGGTGACGGGAGGTAGAGTGCTGGTCAGATCCCCCTGGACCCCTTCCTGAATTAACTTCTCGAAGTAAGGTAATTCTCCCTGGTCAATCCAATCACCGATGAGGTCGAACGTAACACCATCCAGGCCAAAAACAAGAACATCCCTGTCTCCGGACATTTTACCTCCCAATAAAAAATGGCCACGGAAAGTGAATGCCGTGACCGGTCATGAACAGAGTAAGTATCTTAAGCCCCGTTGCGAGATTTGATCATGAAAACCCTCAAAGTTTTGAATAAGTAAATTTCCCTGAGAGAAATAAATAATATGATCAGGGTTCTTCCTTTAACCTTGCCTTATTGCCTTACCCTAAAACCCTAAAATTCTAAGGTTTTAGGGTGCATTTGCAAGTTAACGCTTAATTGGCACCAGGCTAATTTCAGTCAAGAACCCCGCCCCAAGGGACGGGGCTTGTAGAAAAGCAATCTTAACTACTAAATTTTGGTCTT
>JAGXLQ010000172.1 GCA_018334595.1 Candidatus Bipolaricaulota bacterium
TCCCTTTTTTCATGTAGGTCTAGTTCCTCCCGAGAAACTTCTTGTTGATCTCGACTTGATCGATTTAACCATCGGTCAATTATAACCGATAAGTGTTTGGGTTTTATTATGTGTTAGCGACTTACATATTATGCAACCAACCACACCTAAAGAGAAATTATGGAGGGAAAATCCTCAAGCGTTTCCAGGACGTAATCGGGCTTTATTGGGCTATTCTGGAGATCTTCTCTATCCGTGACCCCTGTCAACACGAGTACCGCCGTTATATCGTGATCCAGCGCCATCCTTATATCCGTCTCCAACCTATCACCGACCAACAGACATGAGTCGGAGTCGACTTCCAGGATATCGAGTGCCGACTGCAGCATGTAGGTGGAGGGCTTTCCCGCTATCATCTCCAACTTCTTGCCCGTTACCCCTTCGATCGCCCCAATCATCCCTGCGGCATCAGGCACCTCGCCCCCCTTGACCGGACAGGTCCTGTCGGCATTCGTGGCAATAAAGCCGGCGCCGTTCTTTATCGCGTCGTAAGCTATCCTTAGTTTATCGTAGTGGAAATCCCTGTCGAAGCTGGCCACGACGTAACGGATTTCACCGGGGTCGGAACTGATTTCGATCCCGTGGTTCTCAAGCTCCTCTATCAGCGGGCCTTCTCCAATGACGTACACGGGAGCGTCCGGGTCGCGCTCTACCAGGTACCTTGCAGTTACCAGAGACGAGTTGATTATCTGATCTACGCCGGTCGGTACTCCCAGGCGCGTAAGTTGTTTGGCGTAAGCGTCCCTCCTCTCCAAGGCCTTGTTGGAGAGGAATACTGGCCCCTTGTCCTTTTCTCTCAACTCATCAACGACCTGCTTTGCCCCGGGAAGGAGCTCGTCCCCACGATATACGGTGCCGTCCAGGTCGAATATGAAACCTTCAATCGAACTGTCCACGTCTAATTGGGTAGCAATACCGTCTTCCTCCAGGGATAAAATTTCTAAACTATGGGGCGTGTTTCAACACGATTGGGCAAAACCTGTAGCCAGACCTTCTGGAGGAAAAACAAAGATACTGGAGGGGGTAATAGGGCTATGACGGTTCATGGCGTGCCAGAACCTCACCGTAACTGTTTCAGGCGGACCTCCTCTCCCCGGTATTTTCTGCCGGCCTGTTCCTGCTCCTACCCCCCTCCCTCTTTCCTGGCTATCAACAGTTCCACGCCCAGATCAGCCAGCCCGCTGCGATAGGAGGGGTCGAGGCCGTCATCGGTTACAATCGTGTCCACGTCGTCAAGTGATCCAATTTTGGCGTGGCTGACCTTACCAAACTTCGAAAAGTCCGCCACGATTATTACGTCGTTGGACATCCTCGTCACGCGTCGGGCCATGTCCGCTTCCCGAAGCGAAGGTACGGTATACCCCTGCTCAACAGAGATACCGTTGACCCCCAAAAACATCGTATCCACGTAGAGCTCGTCCAGAGAATGTTTCGCAATTGGCCCGACGAGAGCGGACGTATTCGTCCTTAACTCCCCTCCCGTCATCAACACCTCCGCCTCGGCTGTTCTCGACAACTCCAGTCCGTGGTTCAGGGAATTTGTCACGATAGTTAGGCCCTTCTTCCCGTCGAGGTTTTTCACAATCTGCATCGTCGTCGTGCCCGTCCCGATAAAGACCGAACTACCGTCCTTGATCAGGGTAGAGGCCTTTTCCCCGATACTCTGCTTCTGTTCACGATGTACTTTGCTTTTCTCTTGAAACGAGGGTTCAAAGGTTATCGTCTCGCCATGGTAGGATGACTCGAAGTCCTTCTCCTTCGCAACCGCCCCCCCATGGACCTTTTCCAGCTTCCCCTCTTTCGTCAACTCCTGAAGGTCACGTCGGATTGTTACCTCCGACACCGAAAAGGCGTGGGCAAGCTGGGAAGTCTTTACAGTCCCCTCTTCCGCGATTTTTTCCAGTATCTTTCTTCGTCTTTCTTCCGCCAAAATATCAGTCATAATTAAAGGAAAAATAACATTAAAACAAGTAAATGTCAAGAAAGCTACAAATCTGATTGGCCGACTAGGAATTCCCCCGCTTACCCCCTACCCGCAATCGCCTCCCGGAGCCTCCCGGGATAGTCCGTCATTATTCCAGTTATGTACGGGACCTCAAGCGCTCTTTGCATCTCAGCCAGTTCGTTTATCGTCCATACGAACACCCTGTATCCGGGGATGGCCTTGTCTATCGACTCCAGGTTGGAGACCCCCTTCTCCGTTTCAAGCGCAGAGGCGATCAAGTTTAGGGTCCGCACGCCGTTTTTCTTCATATGCCCGACGGGGTCCGCTAACGGTTCGTTCGCCAGTATCGCCCGGGGTAACTCCGGGTTTATCTCCTCCAGGATCCTTATGGCCATATGGTCGAACGAGGAGATGAGGACGTCTCTTTCCATCTCGAGCTCTTCTACCAGTTCGGACACTCGGGACAGAATGATCACCATATACCTATCGACGAAGATAGCCGGAGCTTCGATCGACTTAACTTCGATATTTGCCTTCCATTCCAGATCCTTCGTAAGTTGAAGTGCTTCCTTTAGCGTGGGGACCCTCTCGCCCCGATAACTCTCCAGGGCGGCTTCCGGGACGTTGCCCTTACCTATTTCTCCAAACGGGTCCTCCTCGACAAACCAGCTCCCGGCATCCAGCCGTTTAATTTCCTTCAGGGTAAACTCCCTCACCTCGTAACTCACCCTATCCGGAAACAGGTTCTGGACGTTCGTAGTCCGCTCCAGGGTGTCGTCGTGCATCACCACGACCTGATCGTCCCCGGTGAGTTGAACGTCGAACTCCCAGGCGTCGGCACCAGCATCGTAGGCCTTCCTGGCAGCGATGAGCGTGTTTTCGGGGGCAATGCTCCTGGCCCCGCGATGAGCGATGTTCATCATATTTGACCCAAAACCCTCCGATTCTTTCCGGGGATTACGTCCTGTCTCTTCCGCTCCCAGCGTGGAAGCGGGTAACAGGACAGAAACTACGAAAATGACGAGTACGAGTACAACTTTTCTTCTCTCCATCCCTCCCTCCAACATAACGCGTACCATTCTCTTACCCAGGTCTACCGGGAACTATCGAGCGGTACGTCTCGACAAGACTACTTTTCCTCTTTGAGGGCAAACCCTTTCATGAACTGTTCCTGCAGCAAGACGAAGATAAAGAGAGGGGGCAACAATGCGATTATCGCACCTGCCATCGCTACACCCCAGGGTGTTCCACCCTCCATACCCGATCCAGTTAGCATCTTCATCCCCAGCTGAATAACCTGTTTCTTGTCGGAGCTTATTATTATTAACGGCCACAAATATTGATTCCACATGTAGATAAATTGTATGACTGCCAGTGCCCCGATCGTATTTAAGGACATGGGAATGAGTATTTGCACCATAAAACGAAGGGGGCCGGCCCCGTCAACCCTTGCCGCGTCAACCAGGGAG
>JAGXLQ010000023.1 GCA_018334595.1 Candidatus Bipolaricaulota bacterium
CATCAACGGTTAGGAACGTATCCGCCACAGGTGGGATAGAAGACCTGCTTGCCCGGGCACGCCGGGCCGCCGAAGCTGCCCGGTTCCAAACGAGGACTGAGGCTCAGCTTTGGAAGTCGGTGGAAATGTATAAGGACGTCCTCGACGTCGACCCCGACAACAGAGAGGCCCTGAACACCCTATCTTTAGGCTACTTCACCCTCGCGGAAGCCTACCTACCGGAGGAGGAAAGGATAGAGTCATACGAGAAAGGATACGAGTACGGTCTGAAAAGTCTTCGCACGGACAAGAACTTCGACAGGACATATAAAGAGAAAGGGTTCTCCACGCTAAAGAATTTGCCCGAGTCGGTGAATACGAACGTAGAAGGGCTCTTCTGGACGGGCGCCAACCTGGGTAGAGCCTCGGAACAGAAAGGTATCCTGGAGTCCCTGGGCACGCTGCCCGCGCTCGTAGAAATAAATCGGCGGATAATCGCAGTGGACGAGGGCTACCTAGGTGGTGCTGCTCACCGGACGATTGGCTCCATCTCAGCGGAGGTGCTCAAACGATCCCCTCTTACATTCATTCAGATCCATAACAACGGTTTCAGCTGGGAGAAGACGGAAGAGCACTTCTTGAAGGCGATAGAAATGGCGCCTGGCTGCCTGGAAAACTACTTCTCCTACGCCAAGTACTACGCGCTCAACAGAAACAAGAAGGAGTTGGCCCGGGAAAACCTACAGAAGGTCATAGACCGCCCGCTGGGTGATGAGTTTCCGCTAATCAACTCCTTGGCGAAGAGAAAGGCACAGGAGATATTCGCAAGGGAGGAGTTTAACGCGGATGGATAAAATCGGAATCCTCGACTTCGGAGGGCAATATTCTCACTTGATCGGCCGCAGGATAAGGGACCTCGGCGTCTTCGCCAGGGTCTTCCCGGCCGAAGTTTCCGCGGAAGAAGTCGCCAGGGTCGAGGGGCTCAAGGGGGTAATATTCTCCGGTGGTGCGGCGTCGGTCCACGAGGGGGGGTCTCCAAAGCCGGATAGAGATATTCTCGACCTGGGCCTGCCGATACTGGGGATATGCTACGGCCACCAGCTTTTATCCAGCCTGTTCGGGGGGGAGGTAGTTTCGAGTGGGACCGGAGAGTACGGGACGACCGGCCTCGAACTCACCGGAGAGAAATCGTCGCTTC
Organism: Candidatus Bipolaricaulota bacterium; assembly: GCA_018334595.1. Classification (GTDB taxonomy): domain Bacteria; phylum Bipolaricaulota; class Bipolaricaulia; order M55B111; family M55B111; genus M55B111. The sequence continues at coordinate 1,178 of JAGXLQ010000023.1, forward strand.
TGGACGGCATGGAGGAAGACACAGACGTATGGATGAACCACAAGGACTCGGTCTTAGAGCCTCCTGCCGGGTCCCGGGTCACCGGCAGGACGGAGGAAAGTCCAGTCGGTGTATTCGAGGACGACGCCAGGGGCCTTTACGGGGTACAATTCCACCCCGAAGTTACCCACACGGACCAGGGAGACAGGATATTGCACAATTTTGCGGTCAGAACCTGCGGAGCTGAACCCTCCTGGGACCCCCGGGACCTGGTCCCCCAAATGGTCGAGGACGCGAGACACGAAATCGGTGACAGAAGGGCAATAATTGGACTGTCCGGGGGCGTAGACTCCTCCACCGCCGCGAAGATCGTGAGCGAGGCAATTGGGAAGAACCTGACGGCCGTCTACGTCGACACCGGCCTTATGCGTGAAGGAGAAACCCAGTCAATCCGTGATGGCTTTCAAGACGAGGACCTCCGATTGCAGGTCGTCGACGAGAGCGACCGCTTTTTGGACCGCCTGGAGGGAGTTGAGGACCCCGAGACAAAGAGAAAGATTATTGGAAAGACGTTTATCGATTCGTTTACGGAGGTCGCTGAAGACCTCGGAGCGGACGTCCTTATCCAGGGCACGATCTATTCGGACCGCATCGAGAGCGGGGCGACAACTCACTCCGACACGATAAAGTCTCACCATAACGTAGGGGGTATTCCCGAAGAGATGGACCTAGAGATATATGAACCACTCCGGGACCTCTACAAGGACGAGGTACGGCGGATAGCGAGGGAAGTAGGCGTCCCCGATAAAATCGTCCATAGACACGTCTTTCCCGGCCCCGGACTGGCCATCAGGATCATCGGTGAGGTGACCAGGAAACGCGTGGAGATCGTCAGGCACGCCAGCAAGGTGGTAGAGGATAAACTTCGCGAAGCGGGGCTGTACAGGAATGTATGGATGGGCTTTGCCGTGTTGTTGCCGATCAAGAGCGTCGGAGTTCAGGGTGACCTAAGGAGTTACAAGTCTCCCGTGGCAATCAGGATCGTCGAATCCGAGGACGCGATGACGGCAAACTTCTCCAGGATACCCTATGAGGTCCTGGAGGACATATCGACCCAAATTACAAACGAGATCGGCGAGGTAAACAGGGTAGTCTACGATATATCTAATAAACCTCCGGCAACAATGGAATGGGAATAGGTTCAATCCCCCTACAAACCTGAACAATTTCCCGCAAGAAGTGATTTTCCTTGACAAACACAGGTGATATTGCTATTCTAGTTGTATGAAATTAAGAGACAGAGATGTTGAGATTCTGAGGTTTCTGGACCGGGACAGCAGGATGTCACTAAGGCACATAGCCAAGGAGTTGGAGGTGTCGCCTACGACGGTAAGCAATCGGGTGCAAAAGATGAAGGACGCGGGGGTCATCAAGAAGTTCAACATCAAGGTTGACTTCAACGAGCTCGATTATTCGCTTACGGCAATCATAAAGGTCAAGGCAAAGAGCGACGACCTCTCTAGAGTCCTCGAGGAACTGGAGCACTATGACTGCCTAACTCATATCTACGAAACGACGGGGGATTTTGACGTGATCAGCATAGGTAAGTTCAAGAGCAGAAAGGAGATGACGGAACAGCTCGTCGACCTCGTTCAATGCCCTCACGTAGACACGACCAACACGTCTCTGGTACTGTCAACCTTAAGAGAGTACGAGAATTCCGGCCTCATTTAGCCCGTACTCAAATGTCTCGGAGTCAACCGGGGAGAATTATGGAAGATATCGGGAAAGTAAAAATATTTAGCGACCTTAGCGAACGAAGCCTTAGAGAGTTACAGGAAGAGATCAAATACATCGAATACGGGCCAGAAGAGATAATATTTCAGGAAGGTGCTCCCTCTTTTGGCTTCTACATAATTCACAAAGGCCTCGTCAAGTTAGTGAAACGCACGCTCAGGGGCAAGAAGCAGATCCTCAAGATGTCCGGCCCGGGCGAGTTCATCGGAGAAACTACGCTGTTTGACAAGGGCGCACATATCGCATTCGCCAAGACCCTGACCGAAACCAAGGTCGGGTTTATTGAACGTGGCAACTTCTTCTACTTTCTGGAAAAACATCCCGAGATCGTCTTCAGAATATTCGCCAAGATGTCGGAGGAGATGAAGGCGTTCCAGAGCAAGCTGGCCGAACGGTCCTACAACAGCAGCAAAGAAAGGCTGGCCCGCTTTATCCTCAGGCTGGGCAAAGAGGGAATCGAACTATCCCGGTCGGAACTGGCCGAGCTGGCTGGCGTGTCGTCAAAGACGGCAATCCGAACGCTCGGCGAACTCGAGGACAGAGGTTTCATAAAGATGAGGGACAGGAAGATCGAGATCCTCGACGAAGACAGTATCGCAAACCTAGCAACCACGCTTCCAATAAGTCTAGATAAAAACATTATAATCTAGTTTTTCCCACGACCAAGTGATGATTGTCCTTGTGGTTCGGTAACTTATGTGGTATTTTGAGTGATCGATGTACCGGTAAAGCTTTGTTATCGATATCAGACCCACGTGCGTGAGTCCAGTTGAAAAAATATATATCAGTACTTGCCCTGAGTTACATCATCCTGGCCCTTGCAGTCCTGACACTCGAGATATCTTCGGTGACGATAATCGGGATCCTCGGGGCAATGCCCCTATTGACCATGGGTGTCTTCTACGTAATCGAAAAGTTCTCGTTCAAATCCTCTAGAGAGCTGAAGGGATGGGGGGCACAGAAGTACGCAAAGAAACTGTTCAACAACTCCTCGAACATCCTCTACCTCGTCAACAAAGAAGGCAACATAATGCAGGCCAACAAGGCCTCTCAGGAGATAATCGGCGGGGTAGAGAAGACCAACCTCCACATCGCCGAAGTCGTGCACCCGGAAGACCTTGAGAAGGTCAAAAATCAGATGGACCGGATGTTCAAGGTCAACCGCATTCGAGGGGTGGACGTGCGCCTGGTTGAGGAAACACCGGACGGCGCAAGTTATCCCAGGACCATACCGACAACGATGCGGGGGACCAAAGTCACCGAACAGGCCGGCATTCTAGAGTTCATCAACAACAAGCAGGTCAAGAAGCTGATGAAGAGGTTGCGAGAAGCGGGCGCGAGGTATCGCTACTTGATTGAAGATGCAATTGATACGCTGGATTCCGGCGTCACCCTGATCGACAAGAACGGGGAGATAGTCTGGGCGAACAAAACCATGGAGGAGTTCTTCAACCTCAACAGGTCAGAACTCATCGGCCTCTCCGCGACAAGGGCGATGAGTTATTTTGTCGACTCCTTCAGCAACTCTTCTGAATTCGAGGAGGTTGCTACCGACGCGTACGAAGAAAACAAGAAGGTAAACAGCCTTACCTGCCATGTAACCAATTCATACGGGCGCACGGTCAGGATACTGGAATATAGGAGTATTCCCATCGAAACAGAGAGGTATAGGGGTGGGAGGATAGAGCACTACATAGACGTCACCGAGGTAAAACGGCTGGAAGAGGACCTCAAGAAGAAGAAGGATAGACTGGAAAAGAGTAACGAAAAGCTCGAGGAGTTCTCCCGTAGTATCTCCCACGACTTGAAGGCCCCTCTCCAGACCCTGGAGGGTTATAGCCAGGTATTGAAGGAGGATTATGCCGACGTCGTGGACGAGGGGGGGATGAGGGCCCTGAACGCCCTCGGCGAATCAACCCAGCGCTTACGGAGCAGGATAGACAGCCTCCTGACCTACTCGAGCATCAAGATGGACGTAAACTCCTTCAAACTCGTAGACCTGAACAAGATAATTTCTGAATTGAGGGAGGACTTGAAGTATACTTTACAGGGCGTAAAACTGAGTATTCCTGAAGACCTTCCCGAGGTCTACGGAAATAAGACCTTGCTCTCAAAGTTGTTTAGTAATTTAATCACTAACGCGATAAAATATAATGATGAGGGAACGCCAGCAATAGAAATCGGCTATAAACAGCAGGGTAACAAGTACCTCGTCTGGCTTGAGGACAACGGCATAGGTATCAAGGACCGGTACCTCGAGAAAATCTTCAACGTCTTTGAAAAGCTGAACCCGAGAGATAACCCGGAAGGAACGGGAATAGGTCTCGCCGTCTGTAAGAGGATAGTCGAGGAACACAAAGGAAATATTTGGGCAGAATCCGAGTTAGCCGAAGGGACGACGTTCTACTTCACTTTACCTGCTAAGCAGGAAGGTGCGAGGGAATCTTCTTCGGGCGAGAGGAAGAAAGATGGGATTAACTTTCAGGGAGTAACGGGATAAACTTGTGAAAAATACTTACTTTTTACTATCAGGAGGGAATAATGGGAAATAGCAAAAGATTGGAGATATTGTTAGTCGAAGACGAAGATTACGACGTGGATTTGACTCAGCGGGCCGTGTACAAAAGCGACATCGAGTCCAAACTGTTCGTGGTTAGGGACGGCGAGGAGGCTCTGGACTTCCTCTATCACAGGGAAGGGTTTGAAGACGTACCTAAGCCGGACCTCATTCTACTCGACCTCAACCTGCCGAAGATTGGTGGCCACGAGGTGCTGGAGACCGTTAAAGAGGACGAGGAGCTAAAGAATATCCCCGTCATCGTCTTAACCGTCTCGGAAAGAGAAGAAGACATGGTCAAGGCCTATGACAGTGGTGCCAGCAGTTACGTACATAAACCGGTGAACCCGGCGGAGTTTCGTAAGGTTATCCAGACCGTCCAGGAATACTGGAAAATATCCAACCTGCCCCCTCAGAACGACTGACCCCAAGTAGGAGTCTTAGCGGGGTCGCCAGAGGGCAGCGTCATAAAAACCTTCGCACTTACCCCCACCGCCTTCGTCGAACCCTGGACAAACTTCCCCTGAGGAGAAAACAAGCTTCAGGGGTTTTAGTGATAACAATGGGGAATTATCCCTCCCTAAGTCCTTTCCTATAAAGCGGCAAACGAGTAAGTTATATGTAGATAACCATGCGTAGAAGAAATGACACACGACGACAATTATTAAGTTAAGCTGACTGGGGGAGGCGGGTATATATCCCCCGTTCCACTCACCATCTCGGTAGCTCCTGGATCCAATCCCGCCTTCCCTCCAGCCTTCTTCTATGTCCTTACGCTTCTTACCCAAACAAAAACGGTCTACAGTGAAGCTTTCGCTTTAAGCCTTTTCCAATCCCTATCAACGTCTTCCTGGATCTCTTTGAGGATCTCTTCGTTCCCTGTCTTGAAGAGTGCTGCAAATCTCTTCTGGGGCTTGAGCCACTCCTCGACAGGTAACTTCTCGCTCGGCTCATAGGTGACTTCGTACTTGCCCTCATCCACCTCGTACAGCGGCCAGTAACAGGTCTCCACTCCCTTCTTGGCAATGTTTACCGCGTCGCTGGGCGGCACGCGCCAACCAAGCTGGCAGGTCGATAATACGTTCAAGAAAGACGGTCCATCCTTTGCTACGGCCTTCTCAACCTTGTCGGATAAGTCTGTTAAGTTAGAAATCGAAGCCTGGCCCACGAAGGGAATCTCGTGAGCGGCAACTATTTCCGTAAGGTTTTTCCGCTGTCGCTCCTTGCCGTAGGTGACCTTGCCCGCAGGTTCCGTCGTGGTGGATGCTCCCTTGGGCGTCGCACTTGACCTCTGAATTCCCGTATTCATATAGGCCCCATTGTCCAGAGTTACGTAGAGGAACTTGTGGCCTCGCTCCAGCGCACCAGAAAGCGACTGCAGTCCGATGTCGTAAGTTCCACCGTCACCGGCAAAGGCGACAAAGGTCGTCTCCCCGTCCAGCTTCCCCTTCCGCTTGAGTGACCGGTAAGCGCTTTCCACGCCGCTAATCGTCGCAGCAGCGTTCTCAAATGCGTTATGAATCCAGGGTATGTTCCACGCAGTGGTGGGATACCTGGTAGTCGCAACCTCCAGACAGCCCGTCGCGTTCGAAGCGACTACAGAGCCGTCAATAGAGTTGAGTATGGTCCTGACTGCTATCGGCAGGCCACAACCCTCACATAGTGAATGGCCGCTTTCGAACTTCTTGTATTTTTCTTCGCGTTTTGCTAACGTCTTAAAATTAGCCATAATATATTTACCCTCCAGTTAGGTCCTGGCGTTAATGTAGTGCATTTTGCTTTCCAGGTCGGGGTTCTCCAGATCCTCGAATACTTCGGCTATGTGCCCTTCCGCTATGTCCCTGCCTCCAAGCCCATACGTGTAGTTGTACAGCCTCGGCTTGTTATCTTCGTGTGACAGAGCTGAGCTAACTTCCAGGTAAAGTGGGCCGGAAGATCCAAATGAGAGAGATCGGTCAAATACCGCTACGGCCTCCTTTTCCTTGAGAGCTTCCTTCATCTCCTCTGCGGGGAAAGGCCTAAACATCCACGGCTTGAGCAATCCGACCTTCTTGCCCTTGTCCCTTAGCTCGTCGACAACCACCTTTGCCGTACCTGCTGTTGAACCCAGCAGCACTATCGCATAGTCAGCGTCGTCAAGCCTGTAGGATTCAAAAAGACCGCTGTACTCCCGATCGGACAAGTCCGAGAACTCCTCTTGAACTTCGAGGAACTTCTCGGGGACGTTATTCATCGCCTCGACTTGCTGTAGCTTGTGTTCGAAGTAATAATCGGGCATGTCAAACGGTCCCTGGGTAGTCGGGTTATCCACGTCCAGTAGAGGATAAAGCGGCTCGTATTCCCCAACAAAGTCCGTTACAGTATCGTCGGGCAAGAGTTCTGCAACCTGTGCGGTATGAGTAAGCGTAAACCCGTCAAGGGTCACCATAACCGGCAGGAGCACGTCCTCGTTTTCAGCTAAACGCTGAGCCATGAGGGTGAAGTCGTAAGCTTCCTGAGCGTCCTCACCGTAAATCTGGATAACGCCGCTGTCCCTGGCCGCCATGGAGTCGGAGTGGTCACAGTGAATATTGATCGGCCCACTCAATGCCCGGTTCGCGACCGTCATTACTATCGGTGCCCTCATGGACGCAGCTATGTAGACTATCTCCAACATTAACGCCAGCCCCTGAGACGCCGTCGCCGTCATCGTCCTCGCTCCGGCTGCAGAGGAGCCAACACAAGCACTCATGGCAGAATGCTCTGACTCAACCGTGATGACCTCGGAATCCACCTTGCCATCGGCGACGAACTTTGAAAAGTACTCAACTATCTCGGATTGTGGGGTAATCGGGTAAGCAGCTACGACGTCGGGGTCAACCTGCCTCATCGCGTTTGCAACTACCTGATGGCCAGTTAATACTTGTCTGTTTCCGTTACTCATCTTCAGAATCCTCCCCTTCAGGCACCATTGTGATCGCGTCTACGGGACAGATTTCGGCACAGATACCGCATCCCTTGCAGTGGTCATAATCTATGCCCTGGACTTCCTCGTCCTCTATATAAAACGAAGCATCCGGACAGTGTGACCAGCAGAGCAGACACTGTATACACTTATCCTCGTCAAAAATCGGCCTGTTCGATCGCCAGTCTCCCGTCTCGTTCAACTCGGGGGTGGCTCCGCCGGTTACTACACCGCCAATCGGAACTTCATCGTACTTTTTAAGTTCAAATTCAGCCATAAACCCTCCTCTCTTTAGTTGTTAACCGCCTCGTAACCTGCTTTAAATGCAGCCAAGTTCATCTCCACGACCTCTTCGGGTAACTTCTTCAAAAGCGCGCTCTCTACCTCGGCCCGGGCAAGTTCGTAATCCGTTCCCAGTACCCTTACCAGTGCTCCCAAAACGGGTACGTTGGCGTAACCGCTACCTGCGTTTTCGGCTACCTCGGTGGCGTTAAATGCGAGGACTTTCCCGTTAAATCCCGTCTCCGATTTTATCTCCTCGGCACTCTTACCCGTGTTTACCAGTAGAATGCCATCGCTACTTAAACCTTCCGTCGGATTCGCGGCTGAGAGCAAGGTCGGGTCGACGACCGCAACAACTTCCGGCTCGTAAACGCCAGAATGCACCCGTATCTTCTCATCCGACACACGGTTGTAGGCCTTGATGGGTGCACCACTACGCTCGGGCCCGTATTCCGGGAAGGATTGAACGAACTTACCTTCCTGTAAATTGATGTCAGCGAGAAGCTGCGAAGCGGTCTTTGCACCCTGACCGCCCCTTCCGTGCCATCTGATCTCCTTCATATAAACCCCCTTGTAAATAAGAAATTAATTCTTCATAGATATGTTCCTGAACAAGATTACCGCTGTTAAGATATTACGATATCACGCCGTTTTCTGCAATTTTCACTGCCAACTTACTCCCAAGGGAACGACATTTCTTCCCATTTGAGATGACAGTTGTCACCGCCTTAGCCTACCTTAATCCTTTCCAGAGATAAACGGTGATCCTATAATTCAACCGTCATGACAACCTTAATCTGTTTTTCTGTATCGCTGATCCTCGCGGCAGTATTGGCAAGGATTTCCAGGAGTACCAAGTATGACCTGAGCCCGGTCGGCTATCTTCTCATACTTAGCCTGCCCTTTTCCCTCTGGCTTGTAGAGGGTTTTTCCAGGCCTCTAACGGGGATAGTTGCCGGACTGATCGTCATCTCGCTGGGCAGGATGGCCGGTGCGAAGAACTCCATCTACGACCTGCTGGGCCTGCTCGCCGCGTCGCTGGTCGCATACCTGTTGGGGTTTAGGATACAGTTCATTCAGACCGCACTCGGCGGTGATTACATATACTTCACCTGGCTCGGGCTACCGATCACGGTTGCCTGGCTCTACCTCGTCTCCAAGTCCGTCGAGTTCCTCCACTACGAGATAGGCGAGGATAGGTGGAAGGTCTTCACTACAACGATCTTGGTTATCACGGGCTTCTTCGTACTCCTCGTTGGTCTGCAGAACAACCAGAGTCTACAATTCCCCCTGAACATCGGTTACGGGTTCCTGGGGGTCTTGACGGGCATATTACTCTTCTCGCCCTCGAAGAAAGTAACCTCGGTCATATCTCTCCAATTCGGGTTTGTCCTTGCGAGTCTGGCGGTCGCCGGCGTAGTTAAATCGCTAACCGCCTTCGTTTTACTCGTTCCCATCGCTCCGCTGGCGATACCAACTGCGAGAAGGTCTTTCTCCTTTGCCAGCGCAACCGTAAGTGACGGGAGAAAGAGCCTGATCGAGCAATTTACCGGGGATTACATGAAGTCAAACGCCGTCGGTATCTTCCTTACCTACACAGGTCTGAGTTACCTGGGCCTCGTTCTAGCATGGTACCTCTGGGACCCGAGTACGGCCTCGCTGGCCGCACTGGTATCCACCGCGGCCGTTCTACCGGGGACGTTCCTCCTGGGTAGAAGGTTCGTCGAGTCCTTCGCAGACTGGTCTCCGGAACTATCAAAACGGGGTAACAGGGCGAATATACTGGGGACCTCCTTTCACCTCACTGGCCTAGAGGAAGCCAGGGAGCGGATGGAAAGACTTGCCTCCGAAGAGGGCACCAGTTACGTCGCCACGCCAGACGTTACCGCTGTGGTTAAAGCGGAAAGAGACGAGGTACTACGCAGGTCTTTCTCCAGAGCAGATATCGTGACCCCGGACGGTTTCGGCTTGATCTGGGCATCGGGAGTCCATGACCTCAAACTCGAGGACAGGGTCGCGGGCATAGACCTCCTGGAGGACCTGTTCGAGTCGACAGCGGGCTTAAAAGTCTACCTGCTCGGGTCACTACCCGGAGTCGCAAGACGGGCGGGAGAGAAGATAAGTAGGGGATACGCAGGCGTCGAGGTCGTCGGCACGCACCACGGATACGACCCCATCGACGACAGGACCGTCCTCCAAGAAGTAAACGAAGCTGACCCCGATATCCTTCTCGTCGGTCTGGGTGTACCGCGCCAGGAGCAGTGGATTCTCGCCAACATCGATAAAGTCAAAGCAAACCTGGTCATGGGCGTGGGCGGAAGTTTCGACGTCATCTCAGAAAGGTTGCCCCGGGCGCCAGAGGTTATGCGGGACAATGGCCTGGAATGGCTCTATCGGATATGGCTTGAACCGAGGAGACTGTGGAAGGCGAGACTCATTCCCTACTTCATGGCCAGAGTACTCAAGGACAAGTTCAAACTAGCCCTCCGTAACGAAATCCTTTAAGTTGAGTTGAACGTTTCTCTCCCCGTTCCACACGTTTACCTCTAAAGTAAATACGGGGTTGACCGGATTACTAAAGTTTACCTCGGAGATACTTTCCCCCAAACCGAAACCTATGCCGTCGAATATCTCGTCCTTGCCCGCCAGCTTTATCTTCAGGTGTTTGTTTGACTTTCCTACTCGACGGACACTAACGGCGTTCAGGCCTCGCATGAAGAAGCGCGGCTCGGGGTTGCCCTCGCCGAACGGCTGCAACGCGTCCAGTTCCTCGGCCAGACTCATAGATGCCTGTCCCGGACTCAATTCTCCCTCGACGTAGTCTAACTGCTTGACATGCCTGTTCTCCATTTCGCTTAGCGCCCAATCGTTGAGACATGCCTGAAGGTCGTCAATTTCCTCCGTGGGGACGGTAAACCCTCCAGCCATGGAGTGTCCTCCGTACTTCTCTAGGTGATCAGCACAGCTGTTGAACCCCTCCACGATGGACAGACCGCTAACGCTCCTCGCAGAACCCCTGGACCGTCTCCCCCCCTCGCTGATAGTAATCGCAGGCATGTCATATTTGTTCGAGAGCCGAGAAGAAACCAGGCCGATAACGCCGGGGTTCCATTCGTGCCCGATGACGAAAATGACCCCCTCGCGATCGGGGGAAAAGCCGCCGACCTGTAATTGTTCCTCGGCTTCTCGAGTTAACTTCCGCTGCACACGTGATCTATCACGGTCGTAGTCGATTAACGTCCTGGCGAGGTGTCCTGCCTTTTCGTAGTTATCCTC
>JAGXLQ010000173.1 GCA_018334595.1 Candidatus Bipolaricaulota bacterium
TTGGGGTCTCCTGGATGGAAACCGAACTGAACGGGAGGGGGGACCCCCATGGTCTCCGATATCTTCAACCGTAAATGTAGGGAGTCTTCGTCTGACAGGTATAGGTTGGCGGAGGTCCTGCCCAACCCCTGCTTCTTGGCCACGACCAGGTGTTTGCCCGAGTCCAACCCTTCGAGTAGCTTGGAACCATCATATTCGGTGTAGCCTACTGGGGACCCGTCCAGGAAGACTTGTGCGTTCTTGACGGGGTTGTCGTCTGCATTAATTATGGATATGTGGAGATCCGTCTCACCACTTGCGGGGACGACTAGCGAGGACAGAAACGCCAGGGTTAACAAGAACACCGTAGTTAAAAAGAACTTACCATAGTTGAACGACCTTTGATAGTTCAATTTTTACCTCCTTGTATATGTCTTCGTGATTAAGCTAGTCAACCTTCCTAATCTTAGACCCCTCTTTTACGTCCAAACCGGGCCTGACGATTCGACAAAGGCTCAAATGCTCGTCAAGTAACCTGGATACCTGGAGGTCTTTTTCTCCTTTTCCCGTTACTTCCACGCCCTTGCTTGAAGCAGGAAAGTTGAAGAAATCTCCCTTCCTGACGCCGTCGTTGCTACCCAGGTCAACTGTTACTAGGTCTCCTTTACCGAGGTCCTCAGGGTTTTCTTTTAGTATCTTCAATACCTTTCCCGCGGGCTGTTTCTCCCCCTCGCTGAGCGGTGCGTATATCCCACCCTTCTTGAACGGGAGTTGGTCGGACTGAAAGTTGGCTTCTACGTATTGAGGGACCTTGTCGCTTACGTAATCGAAGAGTTCGTAATCGACTATCACCCCGTCTTCGTCCTCGTCTGCTTTCCCTTTTAGTCCCTTCAGGAGAAAGTAAGTGAAGACGCCGTTTTCTAACTCGTCCGATTCCCAGGACTCCTGGCCCTCCTCCGAGGCGGCGAACAATAACTTGTCCTCCGAGGAAAAGTCTGCAAACACGCCAGAGTTTTTCGGGGAACCCTTGCGTCCAGGAACGCTCACGCTCTTGACGGACTTGGACGCCCCCCCGCTGTAACAGCTGTCGATAAATATCGCCACCTGGCGGGAGTTGATGGATTTCGTCAGGTAGCCAAATTCATCGTCGACGAGACCTGTGGAGAGAAGCGTCGCGTTGGACCTGTTGTTCGTGTCGTAGGTAACGAAGAACTCGTCGTAGTTGTCAAACTCCTCGTCTCCGTCCAGATCGGGTCCCGTCATTCCATGGCCAGAGAAGAATATTATTACCAGGTCATCGGAATCGGCCTGAGCGGTCAACTTCCTTAGCCCTTCTCTGATCCTCTGGGTGGTTGCCTCCTCGTTAATCAACAGGGTCACGTTTTCTTCGTCCATCGCCCCGTAGTTGTCGTCGGTCAAAAACCCGTAGAAGTCCCTGGCGTCCTCGTCCGAATACTCGAGTTTGTCTATGGAGTCGTACTTGTAATCGGCGATGCCGATGACCAGACCGTGTTTATCATCTACGTTTACCGCCGGTCTCTCGGAGACCGATACCTTCCTCGAGGCCGTAGTTGAATTGCCGCTCTCGTCGGTAACGGTCAGCGTGACCTCAGACGTGCCGGGGGAGGTAAACTCACACGATATCGTCTCTCCGGACCGGTCCGTGCTTCCGTCACCGTCAATATCCCAGTTGAAGCTCCCGATTGACCCGTCCGGGTCCGACGAACCCGAGGCGTCCAGAGTTACCCTTTCCCTCACCGTTGGGTTTTCCGGGCTGACCGTGAACTCCGCTTTAGGTTTCGTGGAGCGGACCACGACTTCCTTGGTGGCTACGTCCTCGGCCCCGTCCTGGTCCCTCACGGTTAACCTGACCTCATAGGTCCCACTCTCTTTGTACTGGTGGTCGGGGCGGCGCCTGCTGGAACTTGACCCGTCGCCAAACTCCCACTTCCAATCGCTTATGTAGCCGTCGGTATCGGACGCCTGGCTGGTGAAACTGACTACCTCCGAGGGTGCGACCTCGGACGGAGTGTAGGTGAAGTCGGACTTCGGCGGTCGATTTACTTTGTGGACCTCCACCCTCTTCGTCACGCTATCCGTATCCCCCTCGTCGTCCGTGACCTCGAGGGTAACGGCAAATTCCCCCTCGTGGCTAAACTGCACGTTGACCCTCTTGCCCCAGTCGCTTCCCTCGCCTTCGAAGTCCCAGCGGTAATCCGTGATCGTACCGTCGCTGTCGTGGGAGTTACTGACGAAGTGGACTTCGTCCTCGGTCGAGGGGTCGAAGGGCGAAAAACTGAAGTCCGCTACTGGAGGTTTGTTCGTCTTTTCCAGCCTGGCGTCGCCCTCGGATATCGTCTTCGTCTCGCCGCTCCGCAGATATACCTCCATTGTACAGGGGTCATAGCCTTCCTTCTTGACGCGGAGTTTGTGTGACCCAGTTTTTACCTCCAGCCTCCTAATCGGCGTCTTTCCTTGATATATGCCATCTACGAACAACGAGCCACCCGACGGGTCGGAATGAACGGTGATCCTAGGGAGGCGCTCTGTGGTGGACTTGGCCAGCTCGACCCTGCCGAGGTCAAGGACGACAAGTTGGAGAAAGCCGAGATCGATCAACCTTCTGGAGAAGTCCGTTACGTAAGTGGGGACGTAACCGGGTGCCTCTACCTTGACCCTTTCCACTTCCTCTGGCGAGTCAGCGGTGTTAGGGTAAGCCCAGAACTCTACCTCGTCCTTCGGCAACTCTCGGCCCGTAGAGGCGTCGCAAATGTATCCGTTGATTCCCATGCGGCCAAAGTCGAACTCCCGGTTAAAATCGGGCTCTCCGGCAGCGTAACCCAAAATCTGGATTGTGGTTACCGCGGCCACGACGATGCAAATGAACAGTTGTTTGGTAAAGCTCAGGTTGCTTCCCACTATTAGACCTCCTTGTTGCAGAACCCCAGACACTTCTTGTTAAAGATAACGAAAAAGAAAAAGAAAATGCAAACCCGCTTACTGGGAGATCCATTTTTTCACCTCCTTTATGTACACGGGGTTTTCACTTTTGTTTCGTTGAGAATTATCCGAAGCATCAATTAAAGGCCAATTCTGTAACCTTATCCGGCCTTGTTGTTGCGTGGTGACATTCTGCTTGCTTTTAGAGGCGGGTATCCGATAAATTACAATGATTGACGGCTGATTTTTGTTCTATTGAAACTTTTTCCCCTTTCGTGTGTAAATAAAAATGAAGAAGAGAGAATTGAACAAAAAGGATGAAAAAGAGCTATTATATCGCTCTCTGCGAGGCGAAAAGGAGGCGTGGGGTGAGACAGTGAGACGGTATAAGGATGCGGTATACGGCATAAACCTGTCGATACTCAGGGACGAGGCGGAGGCGGAGGACGCGACCCAGGAAACGTTCATTAAGGCTTGGTAT
>JAGXLQ010000174.1 GCA_018334595.1 Candidatus Bipolaricaulota bacterium
ACGACATATACCGCGGAAAAAGGTGACCGGGAAGCCTATAGGCTGGTAAGGGCTTTTACAGAGCTCGTAGCGGAACAGGTGGAGAAATATTCTGGGGACCTGGTGAAAACTTACGGCGACGGGGTGATGAACACCTTTCCCACCCCGGAAAATGGCTTGAGGAGCTCCATTGCCATGCAGCGGGCCCTGTACGAGCACAATTGCGCCAACCCCGATTTTACTATTTCCGCGGGAATCGGGTTGAACTACGGGGGTGCCATACGTGAGGACAACGATATCTTTGGCCACTCCGTGAACGTTGCCGCCCGACTCGCCGGGTACGCGAAAGGCGGACAGATCATCGTTTCATCTAAGCTCAAGGAAAGAGCTGATCTTGATACCGACCTCCACTACCTTAACTTAGGCACTCGGGAACTAAAGGGTCTTGGTAGACATAGGCTCTACGAGTTGACCTGGCGCGAAGAGATAGAGAGGATAACTACGGACGACAACGAGTTGACCCTTGTGTTGACTAAAGACCACCTCTCCATAGAGCTGAGCAAGAACGTCCAGGAGGAGATTAGACAGGCCAAGGATCAGCTCCACCAAGAGGGTGCCAGGCAGTCCGGCCTGGCTAAGGTAATCATTCAAAAGGTAGAACAATACGTGGACAAGTACGTCAACGGTATCGTCGACAGGGCGCTCTACAGGTCAGGTATCGGCCTGAACCATGACCTGGACAAGGTCAAGGTCATGGTCAAGAACGACAGGCTAATCGTTAAAGTTAACGGCAAGAGGGTCGTCACGCTGGACTCCGACGAAATCGACATATCCCACGCCCAGGACTTCGCCTTGAAGGTGGATAGCCTAAATTCGCAGTGATTCTCTCCGCCCTTAGCTAGATGTTTTCCCCCTGGAACCTACCCTCGTAGGTCGATGAGGCCTCTTCTTCAAGGGCAATGAAGACAATCTGGCCGATTCGAGCGTCCTTCTTTACAATCAGTCCATGGGGGTTGAGTACCTGTAATAATCCCTGTCCCCGTCCTTCGTAACCGGGGTCCCAGACTGCGGAAACCAGGTGACCTCCATTTCGCATTAACGACGATCTGGGGAGGATAACGCCTATGGCATCTTCCGGTACGCGTATTGTCTCGTTGTAAGTCACCCGATAGGAACTCCCCCCTTCAAGCTTTTCGTCGGTTAATTCTTCGCCTCGAGCGATTTTCCTGGAGGAGTTATCGAAGTCAATAACGCCCGGTCCTGCAAAACGCTCGATATCTTGCACCGTTAGGTCCACACCCGCTGGTTGAACCTGTAGGTCCTCATCGAGCATTCCCCTTAGGTTATCACTGCCAGGTACGATCATAATTTCACCTTATTTGTCTCAAATTCTAATGTGGCTGCTGGCCCCTTAATCCAGCTCAGTATCTAACATCTCTCCGTCGAACTCGTTCACCTGCCTTTCGAAGTAATTGGATAGAGCTACCGCTGCGTCCAGCTTGGCGATGTCGATATCCGCCATACCCTCAGTGAACATGCCAATTATTGTTGACCAGGTAACGAAGACGTAGACCGTCTGTTTATGTCTCTGAAACTCTCCCTCGGGTGGGGATAACCTCAGGACACCCGCGAAGTAACTATCGGCCTTTTTTTCCATTTCCTCCAGTTTTCTCACGACATCCGACTGGGCAATTTCCTTGTTTTGCCAGCTATCGAGTACTCCGTCAAGTTTACTGGCGTCTGCCTCGATCTGGCTTGCCATTGACGTAATATAGTCCCTGTAGAACTCCTCATACGATCCCTGGGAGAGCCCCAAGACGGAGACTCCGAACAGGAATACCAAACTAATTGCTATAACTCTCTTTAACATGTTGACCTCCTCAGGCCGGGATAATGAAGATATTATACTCCAGCCCCGGAGAAAATCCCAAAATTTTTACCCTATTCTCAGGAGGCCGGGCAAGGTCAGGAGGAATTGGACCTGGAAGGTTCCGAAGAAACGACGACTTTACGACTGGAGGCGGCCGTGTAGACAATCAAGAAGGCAAAGATGATAAAGATAGCTCCCGCGGCAAGCAGACCGACGCCGATTTCGAAAATCATGGGTACTTTGACACCGATTGTACCAGCCATGTCAATCCCCCGGGACCCGTCTTGATTCATTACCACTACGGAATAACTGCCTTCCTCTACCCCCCAGGTTAATTCTCCCGAAGGGTCCCCGTAGGCGGACGCCGTCCATATATCAATTGAGGTAGGGGGTCCGGGTGTTGAGCTGCCCGTATGCCTGGTATAGGTTATCTTGGGGTCGCTAAATGGGTGGTTGATGCGCAGTTCTCGTATCTCGTCGTAGCTAACTGTTCCTAGATATCCTCGTAAGTCAGACTCCTTAACTATCCCTATATAAACGTTCTTGTCGTTCTTATTGTTGACCGCTACCTTGACCTTCACCAGGTTCGGCCAGTCCATGATGCCTGCGATCCCGAAATTTATCCGGGCGGGATATGTAGTAATCGCGTAGGAGTCCCGGTTGATTTCCAGGGTTTTGGTGGAGTAGTAACCGCCGTTGTCGCTCACGGCCAGGTTTGCCCAGAGAAGGGTCCCACCACCCAGGGCCAGCCCAATCCCAATAAAGAGCAAAATAACACCTAATATCACGACGAATATCTTTCCAGCACTCATTTTATCCCCTTAACCTTAAGGATACCGGGTTGTTCCTTTTTTTTGAAGCCCCCCTGCGTGCGCCCGGATTGTCCCCGTGGACCCAATGAGTTAAGGTGCCCATAGTTTACGGCGAACCATCTTCGTCTCTCAGGTCATGGTCAGTAGGAGTTCGTCATCGACGATATTCCGCTCGGAAAAGAGCTGTACAAGTTTATCGACCGTAAGTTGCTCCTTCTTTTGCCCGTTGACGTCGGCTACGAAGGAACCCCTGTGGAGCATTACCAGGCGGTCACCGAGATCTATCGCTTGGTTCATGTCGTGAGTGACCATTATGGTCGTGAGGTTTTTCTCCGTGACCAGCTGTTCGGTAATTTCAAGTATTTTTCGAGCGTTCTTTGGGTCGAGAGAAGCGGTGTGCTCGTCAAGCAATAGGATCTTCGGCATGGTGAGCGTCGCCATGAGTACCGCTAAACCCTGTCTCTGACCTCCTGAGAGATGGATGACTCTTTCCCCCATCCTGTCCTCGAGGCCGAGCCCTAGTTGTTCTAGTTCTTCGTGTAGTTGCTTTTTCCTTCTCTGGGTGATCCCAATTCCCAGGCCCTTGTGGCCCTTGTTGAGTGCAAGGACGAGGTTCTGGGCGACGGTCATCCCCGAGGCGGTTCCCAGGCCCGGTTCCTGGAATACCCGTCCGACCATCTGCGCCCGGACGTGTTCTGGGACCCTCGTTACGTTCGCCCCGTTT
>JAGXLQ010000175.1 GCA_018334595.1 Candidatus Bipolaricaulota bacterium
TACACGAGAACGCCGTCGTATTCGACGCCCACAACGACACAGTCCTCCGGTTGATTGAGGAGGGCCCGTTCGTTACCCCGACGAGGGGAGAACTGAACGTAATGGGCCGGAAGAAGGAAATACTCAAGCCTCCGGCGACGCTTGCCAAACGTTCGGGCGAGTCCCGGATCGACCTTCCGAGGGCAATTGAGGGAGGAGTTAACTGTCTGGTCTTTTCCTGTTTCGTTTCCCCTGACTACGCCGACCCCCTCCGGAGGCTTATTCAATACCTTGACGTCCTACTGGGCGAGATAGAAGGTACGGAGGGGATAAGTCTTGCCAAGAGTTACCGGGATATTGAGGGCGCGCTGGAGAATTCGGAGATCGCGGCGCTCATCTCAATCGAGGGCGGGTCCCCGCTCAAGGAAAGCGTCGAGGTCCTGCGGACGTTAAACCGGCTCGGCGTCACCTCCCTTATCCTCACCCACTTCAGGAGAAACGCCCTCGGGGACGGGTCTGGGGCGGACTACGGCTCCGGATTGACGGATTTCGGGCGGGAGGTCATCTCAGAGATGAACGATTTGGGTATGGTAGTAGATTTAGCGCACATCAACCGCAACGGATTCTTCGATGCGCTGGAAGCAAGCAAGGACCCGGTGATCGTATCTCATGCTAACGTCTACGGTCTAGTCGAGTTCCACAGGAACCTGACCGACGAACAGATAAGAAATCTGGCCGATAAAGGAGGAGTCCTCGGCTTAAGTTTCGTATCCGACTTCATCCAGGAGCGATCCGACGATGAAGATGAAAAGGCGACTGTCGGGGACCTTATCGATCACGTAGATTACCTCAAGGACCTGGCCGGTACGGACCATATAGGTATCGGTTCCGACTTCGACGGCGGGGGCGGTCTGGCTGACTTACCTGATATTAGCAAGTTTCCCAGGTTCACTAGGGGACTGATCGACCGGGGCTACTCGACGTCGGAGGTGGAGGGTATCCTCGGAGGAAACACCTTGAGAGTCTACCGTGAGGTCCTACCGGCAAATTAGACCTAGTACTTCTCCAGATTGCTGAGGAGGATTTCCCAGAATAGCTCACTGCTCAGCTCTATACCGACCTTCGCGTTGACCTCTCTCCCACTCCTCCCGTAGTAATCGCAGACCGTTCGTCCGTAGTCGATTCCCGAGTTCAGGTCGACGTCCACCCTCATAGCTTTGGTAGTTATTACTTCACGGTCAATAAGGTAGGCCACCACGCAGGGGTCGTGAAGTGGGGGGTTGTCCAAATCGAAAGCCCGCTTGTACGTACTCCGATAATAATCAAGCATCTCTAGGGTGAGGTCAGTTACCCGATTGCCGATTTCCCGCAGCCGTTTCATAATAGCGGGAGTGATCTCGGCCTGGCGGGTTACGTCCAGCCCCACCATAGTCACGGGCACCCCGGTTTCGAAGACCAAGTGGGCTGCTTCAGGGTCGGCAAAGATGTTAAACTCGGCCGCCGCGGTGTAGTTACCTATCCCCATTGACCCACCCATAACCACTATCTCCTCGACATTTGCCTTGACTTGGGGCTCGCGGATCAACGCCAGGGCCACGTTCGTTAGAGGACCTACGGCGGCGATAGTGATTCCGTCATCCGCTTCCATAAGCTCGTCTAACATGAAGTCAACCGCCCCTTTGTCACGTACTTCCACGTAAGCTGGAGAGAATTCGGGTCCGTCCAGTCCCGAACCGCCGTGGATGAACTCGCCCGTCACCTGGTCCCTGACCAGCGGAGATCCCGTCCCCTCGTATATCCCCACGTCAGTTATCCCCGCAGCGGTACATATCCGCCTGGCGTTCAGGGTCGTCTTCGGTAACGTCTGGTTTCCTGCGACGACTGTTATCCCCCGCAGATCAAGGGATTCGGACGCCGCTGCCAGCAGGATGGCGACCGCGTCGTCGTGGCCGGGGTCGACGTCGAGAATCACTTTTGTCTCTTCTTTCATCGAACCTTTCCCGTGAACAGTGATAATGAAACTTGCAAAAGTATATAGAAGAGACATGAAAAAACACAAGAGATCCCCACATAACTAACTATTTGAAGGCCGATTAAATCGTTAATACTATCTATACGGAAACGATATCATACTATTTACCCGACACCTCTATGACCGTAAATTTTACGGTCCATCCAGCATAGCAACTGACATCCCCCGAAGAGATTAACTCAATTTTTCTGGGAGGTTGATCAGTGATGAAAACACATTTAGCCTTCATTCTCTTCATACTGGCGGTATTTACGTTACTTTCTTTCCTCGTTCTCGGTGAGGAAGGTGACCGCGCCCAGAGGGTAATTGCAAGTGGAGAGGTCTCGCTGACCGTAGTTTACGATAATTACAGCGTCGACTCCGACCTACAGACGAGTTGGGGGTTTGGTTGCGTCGTAAAGACAGAAAAGACGATGGTCCTCTTCGATACCGGCGGAGATGGTTCCATCCTGTTAAGCAACATGAAGAAAGTAGGTAGAGTCCCAGGTGACGTCGATGTAGTGGCGATATCACACGTCCACGGAGACCACGTCGGGGGACTTGCCGGTTTTCTCGAGGAAAACAATCAGGTTACCGTCTACATACCTGCGTCGCTTCCCGATTCCACCAGGGAAATGATAGGACGAAAGGGAGCCCGTTACGTGGACATAACTGAGTCAAGGAGAATCGTCGATGACGTCCACACTGCGGGAGAACTGGGAACCTGGATCAAAGAGCAATCCCTCATCGTGGAATCAACTCACGGCTTAATAATTGTAACCGGATGCGCCCACCCCGGAGTCGTCAATATTGTTAAGAAGGCTAAGGCATACCGGGAAGAAGAAGTACACCTCGTCATGGGCGGGTTTCACCTTATGGGCACCCCGGAAGGTGAGCTCTTGGGGATAGTCGACGAGTTTAGGAAAATGAACGTCAACAAGGTAGCACCTTCCCACTGTTCCGGCGACCTGTGCAGGGAACTGTTCGAAGAAGAATACGGGGAGGACTTTATCGATAGTGGAGTTGGCAGGACTATCCTAATCGACTAGAGGATTCCCCCAGCAATTCTTGCATACTAAAATACGCACAAATATAATGTGATTGTTTACTTTACATCATGTAAAAAGGGGACAGCTTCCGGGAATACTGGAAATACACACTCGCTTTATACCTCTTAAGTCGGCCCTATGGCCAGAACAAACTTAAACAAACTACACAAGTAGGTGGGTGAGATGAAGCGTACTTTCCTATTCAGAACATTCCTAGTTGGTTTTGTATTAATTGCACTTATTTCAAACTTAGGCTTATCCGATGAATACATGGTGAATGGAGATTCAGCGGACTGTAGCGACGCTTCCGGCAACCCCTATTTTCTCC
>JAGXLQ010000176.1 GCA_018334595.1 Candidatus Bipolaricaulota bacterium
ATCTTCTAAATAAATTTAGCAATAATTTCATCGATAAGCCAAGGGGTCGCAACTTGTTTGCGGCCCCTTTGTTCGTTCTGTTGGAGCGTCAAGGTACTGTTTCAAAAATGTTCGTGGAGGAAAAACCTTATCCTATTACGTTTCGACCTGGGAGGTAGTTATGAGAAATTTCGATTGGACTGAGGATGAAAATAGGTGTTTTGGCTGCGGGGTCAACCCCTGGGGGCTAAAGCTGGATTTCGAAGTGCGTGGAGAAGAGGTATATGCCGAAACGGAATTGGACGAAAATTACCAGGGTTTCAAGGGAACGGCTCACGGTGGAATAATCGCTACCTTGCTGGACGAAGCCTCTGCGTGGGCGATCGCGTCCAATACCGGCTACCTTGCCCCGAGCTATTCGCTTGAGTGTAGGTTCCTCCAACCGGTCCCCCTGGAAGAGAAAATTGAAGTCTCCGGGCGAGTTGAAGGCGTGAGACACAGGATTGTCACATCTTCCTCACAAGTCCGTGATGAATCGGGTGATTTGCTAGCCGAGGCCAAGGTAAAAGCCAAGGTCCTGGAAGAGTCGGTCAAGGTCAGCGTGGATTAACAAATAGAGTTAGGCCCAGTCACAGCTCGACCTATTTGAGATATTTGTCGAACCAATCGACCATCTCCTCCAACCTCTTTATCCTGCTTGCAGGAGTACCTGTCCTGCTGAGGTCATGGTCTTCTCCTTCAAACAGGACGGTTCTTGCATCCACCCCAAAGTACTTAAGTGCGGTAAACATCTGCAGGCCCTCGGCCATCCAGCACCTGTAATCCTCATTCGAGTGGATAAACAGGGTCGGGGTGTTTACCTGGTTCGCATATCTTAACGGGGACTGACTCCATAGCTTGTCGTGTTCTTTCCAGGGGTCCCCGTCCTGCTGGTCGGCAACGAAATAGTATCCGATATCGGTCGTGTTGAACTTGGAGACCCAGTTGGAGATACTCCTACAAGATACCGCGGCGTCGAATCTGTTCGTATGACCAATTATCCAGTTTGTCATAAACCCACCGTACGAACCACCGGTGACGCCTAACTTTTCCGGGTTGATGAAGGTGTGTTCTTCGATTGCCTTGTCGACTACCTTCATGAGGCCTTCGTAATCCTTTTCTCCATATCCACCGCGTATATCGGCAAACTCGTCACCTCTGCCCGCGCTGCCCCGTGGATTGGAGAACAACACGACGTATCCTTCGTTGGCTAAAAGCTGCATCTCATGAAAGTAGACGTCGCTGTAAACGGCCTCCGGTCCCCCATGGACTTCAAGAATAGTGGGGTACTGCAAGTTCTCGTCGAAGTCGGGTGGAGTCAAGACCCAGGCCTGGACGTTATCAGAGTCATCCCCCAGGGTAAATCCTTCGAGTTTACCCCTGGGTAGTCCAGATAACGATTCCTCGTTCAAATCAGTAAGTCTATGGGGGCCGTCATCTCCGGTCAGATAGAGTTCCTGAAGTTCATCCCTTTTTAACCCTACGAAGACAGACTTCCCCCTGTTTACGTCAAAGCTATCAACTGACCCCTCCGCATTCGTCTCATAGGTTATATCCCCCGTTCGGTCTACCGAGACCAACCGGGAGTGACTGCCCTCGGTTGTGATGAAGTACACAGAACCCCCCGAGCTCTTGCTGAGCTGACCCGAACCCAGGCGTACGTCCGTCAAAACACTGTTATGTATGCAACCCTTCCAGTCTTCACTGAGGAGATTCATCTCGTCTTTGTCCAAGCTGTAGCGGTAGAGCTTATGGTTCTCGTTTATCCCCCGCGACGTCATATCCGTAAAGGTTAAAAATAGGTCCTTTTCGTCAAAGAATTCGACCAACCCGAACTGCCCTTCGGAGCTGGTGACCTTGCTCGGGCAGGGCTCTTCCTCCGTCAGGTTAAGGGTGTAAACCTCGTTTGTAACGGATAACTTGTCCTCATAGCGGGTTCCGATAAAGGCAATTCTAGAATCTGATAGGGCAAATTCGCCCACATCAATAGCCCCCTCAGTAAGCTCAACGCGCTCGCCTTCCTCGGGGTCGTAGAGGAATATGTGTTCTCTTTTCTTGTTTGTAAAGCCCACTCCGTTCCCCCAAAAAGGTATCTCGTCTAGCACCTGGTAGGTCGCCGAGCCGACCTTGCTGGTCTCGTCCTGTTCGTCTCCCCCGCTATTCTTGTCTTCATCGATAGAGGTAAGGGATTTAAATATTAGCCTGCCCTCGTGCCAGAGAAATTTGCTGACGCTGCCCTCGAGCGTGAACTCCTTTTTTGCCTCCCCTCCATCCACGAGAATGGAGAAGAAATCGGTTTCTTCGGTATCTGTCTCCTCGTCGCGGTCCCGGGAGGAGGTGAACATAATCTCATCCCCGTTGAGCCAGACAAAAGACTTGTCCTCATTGGACCTCGTCAACTGGAAGGTCTCCCCGGTCGAGAGGGTGTGAAGCCATATGTTTGAATTGTACCCGTCCCCTTCTTCGTTTGCCGACTTGACGACAAAGGCAACCTTGTCGCCGTCTTCTGATATGGTTGGGTTTGAAATAAAGCGGAACCGTGTAAACGAGTTAGGTCTGACTTTTTCCTCCATGTTCTCACCTTTGTCTGAAGAAAATATTTTTGTCGAGTGGTCAGAGTCAAATTCTTTGAAAGTCTATATCCAACTGGTTGGCTATGGGATCGCTAACCTCAAGGACCAATTCTCTGTCGCCACGAAGAATCAACTCGTAGTTTTCGTAATATATGATCCGAAAGCTACCCCGTTCCGTGTCTATCTCCATGTACTTAAGCATGTAGGGTTCGGTTTCCCCCGGATCGTCGATCTGGATATGAGTCTCGTCAAAGAGGTCCTCAAACCAATTAGATAGGTCTTCCAATTCTTTCTCGTAACCCTCTACGTCTCTGGCGATAAAGAATATATCCCTTTCTGCTGTCTCGGAAAGTGGCTTTCTCTTCAAGTCCTCTGAAACTGAGCCAAACCAGAATATATTTTTCAGTGACTGCAAGAAACCTTTTAAGCTCATGATTGCCTCACGGGTAAATCCGGTTGATCTGTCTGGGAAAAGGTATAGTCTCTCTCACATGATCCAGGCTACAGATCCAGGAGATAGTCCTCTCCACCCCCAGGCCGAAACCAGAGTGCGGCACCGACCCGAATTTCCTGAGGTCGAGGTACCATTGATAGGGCTCTTGGGGTAGTCCAGCTTCCTCCATTCTACTTTTCAGCAGGCCGAAGTCGTCGATCCTCTGGCTGCCGCCGATCAACTCACCGTAACCATCGGGGGCGATCAAATCAGCGGTGTAGACCTCTTTGCCATCGGGCGTGGGTTCCATGTAAAACGGCTTGATTCCCCTGGGAAA